>JANYCL010000332.1 GCA_025360355.1 Sphingobacteriaceae bacterium | reverse complement strand
GGAGGTCAGCCACAAACAACTTTCTGGGCTACTCCCGGAGGTAATCCTGATACAATAACAACCTCATTCCCTGTTATATGTTATAATACTCCCGGCAATTATACAGTTGCTATGACGGTAACCAATCCTTATGGCACCGATTTTACTATTATTCAAAACGTGATCCATGTTGTAGATACGCCAAATACAGATGCACTCCGTGATACTTGTATCAGATATGGTCAATCTGTTCAGTTATTTGGTATTCAGGCTACGTGGTATGAGTGGCGTCCGCCGGCTGGTTTAAGTTGTACTAATTGTCCTAGTCCCGTGGCTACGCCTACTGTAAATACAACCTATGTTTTAACAGGGTATAATAGTAAAAAATGTAAATATAACGACACATTGAAGATCTGTGTCCTGCAGGATTGTGGGGATATGTTTGTTCCCAATGCCTTCTCCCCGAATAAAGACGGGGTCAACGACGTCTTGTACGTCAGGGGCAAGTGTCTCACGAATTTCACCTTCCAGATATTTAACCGGTGGGGCGAAAAAGTTTTTGAAACTAGCGACCAACACTTTGGTTGGGATGGAACGTATAATGATGAATTAATGAATACCGCAGTTTTTGTATATAGGTTGGAGGGTACAACATTTGATAACCAGCCTTACAAAATGAAAGGTAATATTACTTTAATTAGGTAGAGTTTATGAAAAGAACTATTAAAACCGGAGCTCTGATTGTTATTTTAATTGCTGCAACTGCAATTAAAGCTCAGGATATTCACTTCTCGCAATACAGCGAAGCGCCTGTAAACGTAAACCCTGCCTTAATTGGTAGTTCTTACGATACTCGTGCTATCATGAATTACAGATCGCAATGGGGAAGTGTTGCTAAAGCTTATACTTCTTATGGCCTCACTGTTGAGAAAACCTTGAACCGACAAAAATTGAAAAAGAATTTTATGGCGATTGGGTTTAATATGTTCGGTGATAAAGCAGGTGATGCAAAATTAGGAACGCTATCTCCGAACTTAGGTTTATCATTTCATACACGTGCTTCAAAATCCAGTTGGTTATCGGGTGGTTTGCAAGCGGGATTTGTTTACAGAACAATTGATGTTTCTACACTGAAATGGGATAATCAATTTATAGATTACACTTATAATCCAAATGCACCATCAGGTGAGGTTACACCAAGAAGTGGTATCGTTAGTTTTGATGCCGGTGGAGGTGTTAATTATCACTATGCAAAAAGCGAGCGCTACATTAGCGCGAAAGACGGTGCAAAAGCGGATATTGGTTTTGCCGCATACCATTTTAATATCCCTAAAAATTCATTTTTTACCAGCAGCGAAAGATTATATACAAAATATGTTTTTCATGCTAATGTAGATTACGGATTAAAGTCAGCGGGTATTGCTTTAGTGCCAAGTTTATTATACATGAAGCAAGGTCCTAGTACAGAAATTACAATTGGTATGTTGTTTAAATACATCATACAAGATCAGTCTACTTTCACGAATATTAAGGACGCATCTTCGTTTGCGTTCGGAGCATATTACCGTTTAAGAGATGCAATTATTCCAACCATCTTGTATCAAAAAAGTAAATTTGCAGTGGGTATTTCGTATGATCTGAACTTATCACAATTAACAGCTGCTTCAAAAATGAAAGGCGGATTAGAAATAGCCTTACGTTATAATACGAGCGCAGGCTATGGTAGAGCTTTAGGTACTAGCGTGAACAGACCAACTTATAAATAAAAAGGAAAAATAAATTATTTTATAATGATTTATGTCCAACTCCACCACATTTGCGTTTAAGCAATTTGTAATAAACCAAGACAAGTGCGCCATGAAAGTGAGCACAGATGCAGTTTTGCTTGGTGCGTGGGTTATACCAAACGGTTCATTAAACATTTTAGATATTGGTACAGGCACAGGTGTAATAGCTCTAATGCTTGCACAAAAATCAAAAGCACAAATTCATGCCATTGATATTGATAAAACTGCTTTTGAACAAGCTAAAGTAAACTTTGAAGAAAGTATTTTTAGAGATCATCTTTGCGCTGAACATAATTCGCTGCAAATATTTTCTAAAAATCAGTCACAAAAATTTGATTTAGTTGTTACGAATCCACCATATTTTGTTGATTCGTTAAAAAGCTTTGACAGCAACCGTTCAAACGCCCGTCACGCTGATATTCTGCCTTATTTGGAGCTTATAGAAGGTGTTAAAGCAGTAATGAATGAAAAGGGGAAGTTCTGTTTGATATTGCCTAAAAACGAAGCTATTCAGTTCAGAGAATTAGCAGAATCAAAAGGATTACACTTGTCAAAATTATTAAGAGTTAAAACTACATTGGAAAAAGACGAAGCTAAAAGACATCTCATGCAATTTGAATTCAGGGCTTCCGAATTTTCAGAATCCACATTGGTAATTGAAAAAGACGAAAGACATTCCTATACAGAAGAGTATAAAAAACTGACTCAGGATTATTACCTCCATTTTTAAAGAGCAATGCTCCTAATTTATTGCTCTTCAAGCATCTAAAAATCACCTAAAATGATAATAGTTTTAAGGCCATTGCTTAAAACTTCGCTTGGTAAAACCGAATCTCTCTATTAGATTTACGTGTTTAAATAATACTATGAAAAATATAACAGTTATAGGAAGTGGAACCATGGGAAATGGTATTGCACATACATTTGCGCAATTTGGTTATACTGTAAATTTGATTGATGTAAGCGAACCTGCACTTCAAAAAGCAATTGCTACCATCACAAAAAATTTAGACAGACAAGTTACAAAAGGCACGATCACCGAAACGGATAAAGCAAATACTTTAAGTAACATAAAAACTTTCACTGATCTGAAAACGGCTGCGCAAAATGCAGATCTGGTTATTGAAGCGGCGAGTGAGAACGTAGAAATAAAAGCAAAAATATTCAAACAGTTAGATGAGATCTGTTCTCCAAATACAATTTTAGCTTCCAATACATCTTCTATTTCCATTACACAAATTGCAGCGGTTACAAAACGTGCCGATAAAGTAATTGGCATGCATTTCATGAATCCTGTTCCGGTAATGAAATTGATCGAAGTGATCCGTGGTTATTCTACAAGTGATGAGGTTTGTAAATTGATCATGGAAACTTCAAAAAAATTAAATAAAATTCCTGTTGAGGTTAATGATTATCCCGGATTTGTTGCCAATAAAATTTTAATGCCAATGATCAATGAAGCGATCATTACATTATACGAAGGTGAAGCAGGGGTTGAAGAAATTGATACGGTAATGAAATTAGGAATGGCACATCCAATGGGTCCGTTGCAATTAGCTGATTTTATTGGATTAGATGTTTGCTTAAATATTTTACGAGTTTTACAAAACGGTTTCGGTAATCCAAAATATGCACCTTGTCCGCTATTGGTAAATATGGTTATGGCCGGACATTTAGGCGTTAAAACAGGAAAAGGTTTTTATGATTATTCAACCGGCGGTAAAGATTTAATTTTAGCCGATAGGTTTAAAAAAAAAGAAATATTAGTTGAATCAACAACTATTTAAATTTTTAAACCTTGTCCATTTACAGTAAAATATTACCAATAGAGCTTCCTGCAATTAAAAGTGCGGGTCTGTATTATTTTAATACACCCTCAGGTTTAAGATATGAAGTTCGTTTTGGAAGAAGACAAGATAATATTTTACACGCTTCAATTGTTTTTGGTGTGGTGAATGATGAATTTGAAGGTGAAGAATACGTAACAACAAACAGAGGAGAAGTTTTTCAGGTGATGAATACGATCTCTGAGATCATAAAAGATTTCATTAACCAGCATCCTAAAGTTTGTATTTACGAATTTAATGCAGTTGGACGTGAAGGAGAAAACGAAACGAAAGCCGAAAATGCACGCATGCATTTATACAAAAGATACCTTCCAAGAATTTACGACAAGTCCTGGAATTTTAAGATAGAAGGGAATTACGCGCTTGTAACTAAAAAAGATTAATCTTCTTTCAAAATTATTTTCCTGAGCATATTTAACGCCGCAGCTGCAGTCATTTGAATATTACGCTGACGATCATCTCCAAAAATAAATTTAAGTGCCAATGTTTTTTCCGGGCTTGAAACCGCGATCCAAACTGTACCAACCGGTTTTTCGGGAGTTCCTCCGGCAGGACCTGCAATACCTGATGTTGCAATCGAGTAATCGGAATGAAATTTTATTTTGGCGTGATTTGCCATTTGTATCACGCATTCTTTACTTACTGCACCGAATTGTTCGAAAACTGAATTATCAACCTCCAGTAATTCATGTTTTATATTATTGTGATAAGGTACAACAGCTCCGTTAAAAATTTCTGAGCTGCCTGCAATATTTGTAATGAGTGATGAAATATAACCGCCTGTACAACTTTCAG
>JANYCL010000331.1 GCA_025360355.1 Sphingobacteriaceae bacterium | reverse complement strand
ATTTGATGTTGGTCTGGTGTTTTATTTTCCGTTAAGTGATACCCGGCATGTTGAATATGAATTTTATAAGCAAGGAGTTGTTACCAGTAAAAATGTAATTACCTATAACGGCTCAACAATAATGCTGAGTGCCCGATATACGATCTTATATAAAATGAAAGAAAAACCTGTTGATTCAACTAAATACATTTTGTTCGATGACCTTGCTGTTGATTCAACACAAATAAAACATCATGATAAAATTTATCACCACCATAAAGTTAACGGAAGGAAATTTAACGTTCAGGAATCATTAGAGGTTAATTCAGGCGTGGTCACCGTTACTGTTTGGGATAAGAATAGAGTAGATGGGGACGAGATCTCGTTGTATTTAAATGAAGAATTAGTTTTGGAAAAGTTTACTGTTTCAAAAAACAAAAAAGAAATTGTGTTAAACCTGAAACCCGGGAAAAATATTTTAGTAATGCACGCACTTAATTTAGGGCGTGTGCCTCCGAATACTGCCGGGTTAAAGATCAACGATGGGACCACGAATAAAAATGTAACTCTTGTTTCGGATCTGAAAAGTAGCGGGGCACTTGAATTAATTTATAATCCATAAAAAAAGCCTCCCGTTCCCGGAAGGCTTTCCAATTTAAAATAGATTAAATTATTCTGCGTTAATTATTTTTTGTGTGGAAATAGTTCCGTTAATCACAGTTCTTACAAAATAAATCCCTTTAGCTTCTGCATGTAATGTATAAACATGCTCGCCGCTTTCTAAATTTTTATCTTCGATCTTTTTTAATTCCTGACCTAACACATTTAATAATGTAACCTGAACTTTACTATTTTCAGTAAGTGATAAGCGTAAAGTAGTTTGTTGTGAGAATGGATTTGGATAAACATTTATAGCCGCATTTTTTACTGATACATTCTGAATTCCTGCACAAGTATTAACTGTTAACGTATAGAAGTCCGAATTTTGACAACCTAACGCATCGCTTCCAGTCACAGTGTATGTTGTAGTAACAGTAGGATTAACAACAACACTTGAAGTGGTTGCACCTGTACTCCACGTGTAAGTATTAGCGCCAGATACATAAATTGGAAATGTTTGTCCAACACACATGAATGCGGGACCGATACTTGAAGTCAATACAATTGGCGCGTTATTTAAAAGCACAGAAGTATTTCCGGATGCTTGATTTGCTGTTACCACATCAATCCCTAAAACTCCATCAAAGTCACCAACCGATAAAGCATTTGGATTGGATCCAACAGTAAATGTATTGATCGGACCTAAACTTCCTAAACCATTTCCTAAGAACGCGCAAATTGTTGTACCGCTAAAATTTCCAACCACAACATCTTTTTTTCCATCATTATTAAAATCGGCAAGAGCAATAGGGCGAGGACCGGCTCCTGTTGCAAAATTAGCTGCTGCTCCAAAACTTCCTGCGCCATTACCTAATAAAATAGATAAATTAGCTGCGGTATTATTTGTACATACTATATCTGTTTTACCGTCATTATTCATATCGCCAAGAACAAGATTGTTAGCGCCTGCGCCTACAGTAAAATTTGTTGCGACTCCAAAAGCTCCCGCTCCGTTACCTAACAAAACAGAAACGTTTGCACTTCCGTTATTAGTAACTGCAAGATCTAATTTCCCATCACCATTAAATTCACCAACTGCAACATCGAACGGACTTGTTCCAACAGAGTAATTAACACCTGGTAAAAAATTTCCTACTCCTGTTGCTAATAAAACAGTAACAGAATTTGTTACCGGAGCAACAACAGCGATATCAGTTTTACCATCGTTATTAAAATCACCTGCTGATAGGGAGCGAGCGTTACCGGCTAAAGAAAATGTATTCATGGAACTAAAACTTCCAGTACCTGTTCCAAATAAAACGGTAATACTTGCGAAACTAATATTTGCAACTGCAACATCTAATTTTCCATCGCCGTTAAATTCTCCTGCAATAACAGAATAAGGTTGTGTTCCTGCTGGAAAACTTACAGAAGGTAAAAAACTTCCTGTGCCGGTTCCGAGCATCATAGAAATATTTCCGCCGCCTTGATTGGCAGTAACAATATCTTTTTTACCATCGCCATTCCAGTCAGCTACCGCAGTTCCTGTCGGACCGAGTGCAACCGTAAAATTAGTTTGTGGTAAAAAACAAATGCCTTGTGATTTGGCAGTGAATACCGATAAGCAAACAAGAGCGATGAGTGTAATTGATCGTAAAGATGTTTTCATAAGATTTTTTTAATTTGAGCTAAATTAAAAGATTTTATGAATAAAAAAGGGGCAAATGAGTAAACGCCCATTTCCCCCTAGTAAAGAGTATTATTTATCCTTTTACAACAGCCCCTTTAGTATCTTTTTTGCTTAACCAATCGGCAATTGGAATATACTCCGTCATTTCTTTTGTTTTCACTAAAGCCGTTCCTTTTGCAACACAAACTTTAAAATCGCAAATGTATTTTGGTGAACAGCCTTTGTAAAGATTTATTTTTCCGAAAACAAATTTGTCAACTTTTACATTTTCCTGTTTGGTGGCGATGTTCGATTCATAACCGCTCGGACATCTGCTAAAACTTTGGATGTGTACATCGTGACCTTTGCTTTTTTCACTTTCGATAATGACAGTACAAATTTTTTCATCAACAAAGTCATGAACTTTGGTCCACTCGGCCCATTCGTCTTCTTCTGTCGGAACCGCTTTTTTTGTTGGCGGCATTGTTGTTTTAAAAGAACACAGTGCAAACGCAATAGCTCCCGCTATTCCTAATAATCCAATTTTTGTGATCGTTGTTTTCATGGTTTTATTTTTTTTATTTTTTAATTATAATGAAGTGTACTTTGTTCTACTTCATTATTAAGATTGAAGGGATTCAGGTTTTAATTTTAAAATGAATTCAGCGGCTACCAAATTAAATAACCAACTGATCCATGCTGTTATGATGATGACTTTCAAATGTTCCATATTAATTGCGAGAGATAAAAAAGGAACCCATAAACGCAGCGTAACCGCTGCAAAGGTCATGGCATAACTGCGCACCATCCATTTAATATGTTCGTTCACTTGTTTTTTACGGATGGTGTTAACCGCCATAAAAGTTGTATAGAACCACAGAATACTCATGAGTATAAAACCTATAGATGCAGAAATACCACCATTTGCATAAAAAGCCATGTATAAACCCGTGGGAGCGGCAATAAATAGCACCGCAGCCACATAGATCTTACCTAAAACGCGGTGCAGATTTAGATTTTTACGTCTGATATATTTAAGAAATTGAAACGGACCCAATACAATAGCCAGCATGCCGCCGAAAATGTGAATGTAAAAAGCAGTGCGCCAAATCGGGTGATGAACTAAAATTGGTTTGGTGAGAAGAAAGTTTACATCCGGCCTGAAGTTCCAATACATAAACGTAATTCCAAATAAAAGGAAAGCAAAACCTGTCATGACCGCAAATGGTATTTTGGAAATTATTCTTACGATCACCGGAATAGATTTTTATTATTAACGTAAACCTAGAACATGTGTTACACAATGTAAATAGCTTTAACAAATTTTGGAGAGAAGGAGAGCGTTAAAGAAAACAAAAAGCCGGAATATTATTCCGGCCTTAATGTTTTTCCCGTATCCCAAGTTCGCTTAAGCTTACCTGTCGGTTTGTGGTATATCTTACTATTACAAAGATAATGCCTCTTGGGTTATCAAAGTGTTAACAAAGGCTAAAACGACTTTTTATTGAGTGAATAAACGGCATAAATATGAACAGGAAATAAACAATTTTACTCATTATAAGCCTCTCTCTTTATCTAAATAAGATTGGACAACATCAATTGCATTATCAATAACATCGCTTAACGCAGTAATAAATGTTTTTGGTTTTGCCATATCCAAAGCGTGTTTAAGCGCCTCTATCTCTTTAGGAATGTATTCGTAAGATTGGTTAGGATTCACTTGCTTAATACCTTCAACCAATAATTTTACAATATCATCTGCTTCACGTCCGCGTAAAAATTTGTCTTGCCTGATTATGATATGATCAAACATTTCTGCAGAAATTCTGCCCATGTCTCTGATATCATCATCACGTCTGTCGCCTGTACCGGTGATAATCCCGATCTTATAAGGCGACTCAATGGTAGATAAAAATTCTTTTATACCGCGGAATCCATCAGCGTTGTGCGCAAAATCAATTAGCACTTTATATTCTTTGAAATCAAAAATATTCATTCGTCCCGGTGTTTGTGATGCGGACGGAATAAATGATTCGAGATTTGTTCTTATATCTTCAATGGTAAAACCATAAGTGTAAGTTGCTAAAGTTGCAGCAAGCACATTGGCGATCATAAATGTAACGCGACCGCCAAATGTTAATGGTATGGTGGTTACTTTTGCAACTCTGAATTTCCATTCTCCTTTTTTAATGGTGATGAAACCATTTTCATAAATAGCAGCGATCCCGTTTTTTTTGCAGTGTTCAGTGATTACAGGATTATTTTCATCCAGACTAAAATAAGCAACCTTACAATCCAGATCGGCCGCAATACCAACGCAATGTTTATTATCTGCATTCAACACTGCATAGCCATCGCGCTTTACACTTTTTGCAACAACGCCTTTTACGTTGGCCATTTCTTTTAGTGTATTAATATCCATAAGACCCATATGATCTTCCTGAATATTTGTAACTACAGCAACATCGCATCTTCCAAAACCTAAACCTGCGCGTAAAATTCCGCCACGTGCTGTTTCTAAAACTGCAAATTCAACAGTAGGGTCTTTTAAAATAAATTCTGCACTAACCGGACCTGTTGTATCGCCTTTAGTGAGCATTGAATTTTGAACATAAATTCCGTCTGATGTTGTGAAACCAACTCTGTATCCGTTATTTTTTACAATATGTGCAATTAAACGTGTCGTTGTAGTCTTACCGTTAGTTCCTGTAATAGCAATGATGGGAATGCGACAGTTTTTTCCGGGAGGATACAGCATGTCGATAACGGGTGCTGCAACGTTGCGCGGTAAACCTTTTGCGGGCGCTAAATGCATTCTGAATCCTGGCGCTGCATTTACTTCTAAAACAACACCACCTGTAACTCCTAATGGCTCGCTTAAATTTTTTGCCATGATGTCGATACCACAAATATCTAAACCAATTACGCGTGAGATGCGTTCACAAATAAAAATATTATTCGGATGCATGATGTCTGTTACATCGGTTGAGGTTCCGCCGGTACTTAAATTTGCGGTGCCTTTTAAATAACACAATTCATCTTTTTTCAAAACAGTTTCTAAAGTGTAATTACTTTTAGCGAGTTGCTCTGTTGTTTCGCGGTCGATGCTAATTTCAGTCAACACATTTTCGTGACCGTAACCTCTTCGCGGATCTTTATTTTCTTTATCAATTAATTGTTGAATGGTAGATTTTCCGTCGCCAGTTACGTGAGCAGGTTCGCGTAAAGCAGCTGCGATGAAACGGTTATTAATTACTAATACACGGAAATCGTAACCTGTAATAAATTTTTCGACAATAATTCTGCGCGAATATTTTTTAGCGTGTTCAAATGCAGCTCTTGCATCTTCTAGAGTTTTTACATTTATGGATGCGCCTTTGCCGTGATTTCCATCGAGTGGTTTAAACACCAATGGAAAACCAATATCTTTAATAGCGCCTTCAATTTCTTCTATATCTGAAATGCAACTTCCTTTTGCAACAGGAATTGCTGCTTCGATCAGCATTTTTTTAGTTTCATCTTTATTCCCAGCAAGATCAACAGCTATCGAACTTGTTCTATCCGTCATTGTTGCGCGGAAACGTACCTGATTTTTTCCGTAACCTAATTGCACTAACGATTGTGAATTTAAACGGATGAACGGAATATCCCTTGCTATTGCTTCATCCACAATAGAACCGGTACTTGGACCAAAACGTTCTCTCTCCCTGATCTGACGCATTTCTTTTATATCATTTTCCAGATCGTACTCAGTTTCTGCAACTAAAGCTTCGGCAATTCTTACTGAAGATTTTGCGGCGTAGATCCCAACCTTTTCTTCCATATAAGAAAACACAACATTGTAAACTCCCGGCGTTCCTGTTCCGCGCGTTCTTCCGTAACCAACTTCCATTCCTGCTAAAGATTGAATTTCTAAAGCAATATGTTCAATTACGTGTCCCATCCATGTGCCTTCTTTTACGCGCTCATAAAATCCACCTTCGTTATCTTTCGAACAACGGTGCGTTTTTAAAGAAGGGATCATTTTTTGGATACGCTCTAAAAATCCTTCTATTTTATTGGTTGGTCTTTGCTCCAATTCTTCAAGATCCAACTTCATTATAATAAGTTTTTTCCGGTAATTCGACCAGTAATTCGGGCCGCGTAAGGCTCTTATGTCAATAATCTTCATTAGTACTTGTTTTAATCTTTTTAAATATATAGTATAAACTGTTTCTAAACAATAAAGTGTGTAAAATATAGGGAAATTTATAAATGATTTGCAGAAATAACGGGTTTGTTTAGGTAGATTTGTATAAATTTTACATTTAAATGGCTGCACCTAAAGGGAAATTAATAATAATTGGAGGTTCTGTTGACAAAGGAAGTTTTTCTATCGACGCCAGCGATCTGCCTAAAATGCTTAAATTTTTTGAGCAGGGAATTTTATACCGCATCATCCGTGAATCTACAAAAAGTAATTTATCGCGTATCGAGATCATTACAACGGCATCAAGTATTCCGGAAGAAGTTGGCGGGGAATATGTAAATGCATTTAAGCAGTTGAATGTTTTAAATGTTGGTGTGTTGAATATTAAAACACGCGAAGAAGCAAATTCACCTGAAAATGTTGAGCGTTTAAAAAATGCCGATGTAGTTATGTTCACCGGCGGAGATCAGTTACGTTTAACTTCAATTTTTGGCG
The DNA here is from genome assembly GCA_025360355.1 of Sphingobacteriaceae bacterium. Taxonomy (GTDB): domain Bacteria; phylum Bacteroidota; class Bacteroidia; order B-17B0; family Aurantibacillaceae; genus JAHEYG01. Next base: position 1,201 of record JANYCL010000331.1, on the reverse strand, counting down.
GTACTGCGTTTCACACTTTGTTGTTGGAGAAATACGAGAACGAAGAATTTATTATTTCAGGAACATCTGCCGGCGCGGCTGCAAGTTCAAACAACATGATCTATCAGGGCAGTAGTCAGGGTGCATTATTAAAAGGTGAAGTAAAAATTACAGGAGGTTTAGGATTTATAAATAATGTAATTATTGATACGCATTTTGTGCAGCGTGGAAGAATTGGAAGATTGCTTTACGCTTGCGCAAGTAACCCTGTAAATTTAGGAATTGGCTTAGGAGAAGATACAGGTTTATTAATTACTGACGGCAATAGCATGGAAGCAATTGGTTCGGGACTAATTATTTTGGTTGACGCAACAAATATGCGGAGCACAAACATGACGGATGTTGAAATGGGAGAACCTGTTTCAATAGAAAATTTAATTGTGCATGTTATGTCGCTAGGCGATCATTTTGATCTGAAAAGTAAAAAATTAAGTATTGATCATTTCAAGCCGGTAACGCCTAAGTCACAGCAGGACATTTGATCTTAGAATTCTAATAAGTAAATTATGGTTTGGTTTCTAAGAGCTCCGGATATTCGGTTTATCAGATCCATATTTATTAAAACGATCGCGGCTTTAATTTTTCTTATGTATTTTGAAGGTTGTATCACTTGGACCAAGTCGGACGATTCGCCTGTGTCCGATAAGAAAAACTATTCGTATAAAATTATTACCGACCGGAACTTAGAGTGGAGTGATTTTACAGGTACGGCAGATTATACGCAAACATATACAGCAGCTATTTATTGGAAAGTATTCTACTCTTGTGATTCGGTTTACACCTATGGTCTCCCTGGTGAGGACGGTGAAGGGTATGTTGAGCCAAATTTAAAAGTATGGTACGCTATTGATGAGAGGTCGTGGGTGAAACCAAGATATAAAAATGATGATGTATTAAAACACGAACAAGGACATTTGAACATTGCAAAACTTTGTGCTACTGAATTTAAAAAAAGCGTAGGCTACATGAAGCCAATTAGTAGATTCAATTGGAAAAACAGAATTGATTCCGCTTTTTATTCTGTATTAAAAAAATGTAATACCATACAAGATATGTATGATGGCGAAACCAATCATGGTTTAAATGCAAAGCGACAAGAAGTGTGGGATAAAAAAATTGTGGAGCTGATTACTAAGTTGAAATAAATTTAGTCTTTATAAAT
>JANYCL010000320.1 GCA_025360355.1 Sphingobacteriaceae bacterium | reverse complement strand
TTATGGTTCGTATTCAGGTGCAGTTCCAAACGAAAAAATTACCTGGGGTAAATTAGATATCAATACACCAAAATTCATTGTGGAAAGTGATGCGACTATTGTTGCGCCGCTTATTTTTGCATGGATATTGGGGTGGTAACAACACACGTTATTTAACCTCACCCACCGCGCTATGCGCGGTCCCCCCTCTCCTCATGGAGAGGGAAATTTCTTCTCCTTTGAGGAGAAGGTGGCTGACGAAGTCAGACGGATGAGGTTAATAAAAACGCAATGTTTATAATTAAACGTCATTCCAAAAAAGTCACAGCTTTCCTCTTGTAATTTTGCTTTATGAAACGTTTCCTCACTTACTTCATACAAGGTCTAATTTTATTCATTCCGTTTGCGATCACTGTTGCGATTATTTTTAAATTGTTTGATTTTTTCTCCGGAATTTTTTCTGTGATAGGAATTACAAATTACTCTGCTGTAAATACTGTCTTAGGATTTGTGTTCACGCTTGCATTTATTTTTGGAATGGGAGTTTTAGCATCTACTTATATTTTTAAAAGTTTTTTTTCGTACATAGAAAATAAATTAGAACACGCTCCTTTTATCCGTCATATTTATTCTCCACTGAAAGATTTCACAAATGCTTTTATGGGAAACAAAAAGAAATTCGACAAACCTGTTTTAGTATTAACGAATCCGCAAGCGAACATTGAAGAAATTGGTTTTGTAACACATGAAGATCTAAAAGACTTAGGCATTGCAGATAAAGTAGCAGTGTATTTACCTTACTCCTATTCTTTATCCGGAAGATTAATTATTGTTTCTCCCTCTCAAATAAAACCCCTAAAAGCCGATGGCACCGAAACCATGAAGTTCATTGTGAGTGGTGGTGTTACGGATGTCGACTAGACTTACTTTACCTCTATTAATTGTATAACGATTTTAGAACCATTAATGTTTGTGTATTCCAACCTCACAAAGCCGTATTTTGAATTGTAATAGCTCTTCAAATATGTTTTCATTAGTACTTTACTTAATTCAGAAGAGCCGGTTGCACTTGTAACTTTACATATTATTTTACCTAAGGGCGTTTGTAGTTCTTCATCCCTAGCTCTAACATATTCATATTTAATTTCAATCATTTCCTGTTGATCAATCCATCTTTGGTCTAAATAAAAGCCACCGGTTTTAAGCGTCCACGACCAATTTTGTACAGATTCATCTAAGTAATAACAAGGATAAGGATTTAATTGGAGTATTCTGAAAGTATAACTTCTAGGAGGATGAATCCATAAGTTTTTTCTATTATCAATAACCCCAGTGCTTTCATCTCCAACATCAAAAATTGCGTTAAGTGTATCCTTTGATTTGCCCTTACTATTTAAATAAAAATATGAAAACGGAGTTTGGGTAAATGTTGAGTCATATTTAATAAAAGGCTCAAGCCAATCATCCACCTTTATTTTGATTTTATCAATTCCATTATCTCCCGGATTTTCATATGCCGTAAGTTGCAGTGGATTATTTTCATCCCATGATTCGTTCCAATTAAATTTTTTCTTAACACCTGAGTTATCTAGATAATAATAATCATAGATAAACACTTTATTAAATGTATAAGAAATATTGTCAGAAGTGTAGCGGTGTCTTGAAGTATCTTTATTGTTTATTTTCTCCGAGTAAATACCATCATCAAGTTCCAATTCCTGTGAATGAATTTGAAAAGATAAAATAGAAATTATAGCTATGAAAAAGCTCTTCTTCACTTATAGCTAATATACAAATTAATTATTAGGTGGTGTAAGGAGGGGTTAAAATTTAACTGGTGAAGCCGGTCATCCCGAACTTGTTTCGGGATCTTCTAGTACCAATCTCTCGCAAGATTATGCATTTCAGGATTCAATTCTTTTATAAGATTCAGCTTCCAGTCGCGATGCCAGTTTTTCAGTTGTTTCTCTCTTAAAATTGCGTTTAACGCTCCGAATATTTCTTCGTAATAAACCAGATCTGTTAGTTTATATTTTGTTGTGAATTCAGACCCTTCTAACTTTTTATGCTCTGCTACTCTTCTTTCGATGTTATTTGTAACACCAATATAAAAAGTTGTTCTTCCATAATTCGACATTATGTAAACAAAAAGTCTTCTTTGTAATTTCATTGTCCTTTGAAAGATGCTGAAACAAGTTCAGCATGACCGTGCGTTTTTTGGTTGGCATATTGCCGTTCGATCCCGTCTCTGATGAGAGCGTTTAATATGAATCTGTCACTGTCATCCCGAACTTGTTTCGGGATCAGAAGGTGAACTTTAGTTCACCTTCTGTTTTTTGATATGTTCGATCTCAATTTTCAAACCTTTCAGCATATTCATGATGCTATCTAAATTTAATTCATCATCACGGTAATCGCCGGTATTAATGCAACAAGTGTATTCCCACAACTCTAAAACATCTTCCAAGCGTACTTTATAAGGCTGATACATTTTATTATCGGAGTGCAATTCAACAGTACCTTCCTTTTTATTCAGGTTGTGCAAACGTTTGTAACTTAAACCATCATCTTTTGTTACTACAACGTAAGCATGACCATCTTTCATGTCTTCCAACTTCTCTAAATATTTACCAATGATGAATGATCCTTCTTTTATTGGCGGCATCGAATCACCTTTAATAGGAAACGCGCGATGTTTACCAACCGGTAAGAACGGTAATTTCATGCGTGGCAAACGTTCAATATAATCAGGATCGGAATAACCTCGTAAATATCCTGCGGAAGCTTTAACAGGAATTAATTCGATCATATCATCACCTTCATTATCTATAATTACAGGAAATAAAATACGGTTCTTGCCAATTTTCATTAGGGCATCGGGGTTGGTTTTTTTCAGATCACCCTTAATAAGGGCATCAATAGCAATATGAAAATACTCCGATAGCTTAATTAACAGATCAATGGGGGGCTCATTTCGCCCCTCTTCGTAACCACCAATACGCGAGCGGGTAATCTCCATTTCATCGGCCATTTGTTCTTGCGAAAGGCCCTTTAAAGTTCGCAAAAATTTCAGGTTGTTGGCTATTTTATTTATCATCATTACTACGTTTTATAGCACAAATATACTACAATTTATAGTAATCTCCAAATCACCGCTTTTAGGGGGTTAAAAAAATAGTATATTTAAGAGGTAAAATCTTATTCAAAACCGGAACCAGATGATCAAAGGATTTATAGAAAAGATAGCTCATTCAGGTATTTCATTTGCTGAAAATTCGCACGACCGGAAATGCATACTCATCATTAACAGGATGAGTATGATACTTGCCGTATTAATGCTCATGTTCGTTGCATTAGTTCCTGTACTTAAAACCTACGACATGATTTATTTTTGTGTGCCTTTCTTTTTTGCATTTTCGGCAGCTCCCTTTTTTAACTCGAGGGGATGGCTCACTTTTACAAAATGGTTCTTCACATTTACACCGCTTATTTGTTTATTAATAGTTTGCGTTTTCAACAGTATTGATCTGGGCGACCGCTTTTTCTTTTTCACAACAGCAACCATTCCGATTCTTTTATTCAGAAAAACATGGGTCATCTATTTCGTTTTTTACATCAATGTGGTCGCTTTTGTTTTCGCATCATGGTATCAAAATACGCATGAACCAATTCTGCACCTTCCAAAACAAATGGAATCCCAATATTATTATTTCACCTTAATATCGGTTTTTGCAGTACTGTTTTTTGTGATCCGTTATTTTAAACAGGATTCAGATGCGTATGAAAAAGAACTGCAAGAAAAAAACGATCTCATTACTGAAAAAAACAAGGAAATTACCGATAGCATTAAATACGCTAAACGCATTCAACAAACTTTAATGCCAAAAGAAAAACATATTGAGAAAAATTTAAAAAGGTTAAAAGAAAATAAATGAAACAAAAATTTCTCGCCATTGTTAGCTATGGCATCAAACCGGGAACGCCGCTTGATATAGCTGAACAGATACGTTTGGTAAACGGGATAAGTTTTACAGGAGTTCCAATCTCGATTGCTTATGTAATAATGTTTTCTCTTACCGGTTTCTATCCACTCGCTCTTATTTTTTCGATCGGAATTGTAATTTTTACTTTGCCCTTATTTTTAAATAAATGGTTTGGTTTAAATACCGGAAGAATTTTTGTTGTTCTTTTTGCCTCTCTACTATTTGGAGTTGTTTCGGTTCTTTCCGGTAAGGACGCAGGCTTCTATCTTGGTTTTTTAGTTCTTTCAGTGCCACCCCTTATCTTTTTTCCTACTAACAAACAATCTATTTTGTTTACCTGTTACACAATTGTGGTAATGTCTGTCTCTATTTATTGCAACATGACCATTCCACCAATCTGTAATATTCCCTGGGCAATGTTCCTTTTTATTTTAAATCTTTTTACTGTAATGATCACTACGTTAACCGTTGTTTTTATTTTTAAGAATGAATTAAATGAGAGCCGCGCTATTTTATCTGAAAAAAATAAAGAGATCCTTGACAGCATTAATTACGCAAAAAAAATTCAGTACACTTTATTAGCGCACGATGACCTGTTGCAAAATAATTTAGGCGAACACTTTATTTTGTTCAAACCAAAAGATATTGTAAGCGGCGATTTTTACTGGGCCACAAAAAAAGATAATTTATTTTATCTGGCTGTTTGCGATAGTACGGGTCATGGCGTGCCCGGTGCCTTTATGAGTTTATTGAATATCTCATTTTTAAACGAGGCCATCACTGAAAAAAATATTCTGGAGCCCCACGCCATTTTTAATCACGCCCGCACAAGATTAATTGAGAATTTAGGTAAGGACGGACAAAAAGATGGTTTCGACGGAATATTAATTTGTTTTGATAAAACAAAAAACACGATCACCTACTCGGCCGCTAATAATTCGCCCATTTTACTTTCGGGTAATTTAATTACTGAATTAGAAAAAGATAAAATGCCTGTTGGTGTTGGCGAAAAAATTGAAGATTTTAAAAGTTATAAAATAAATTATACCCAAGGTGATACTTTGTATTTGTACACGGATGGTTATGCCGATCAGTTTGGTGGCCTGAAAGGAAAAAAATTCAGATACAAACAATTGAATGAAGTATTACAAACCATTTCGTCGAAACCCTTAAACCAACAAAAAGAAATTTTAGATTCTACTTTTGAAGATTGGAAATGTAAATTAGAACAAGTGGATGATGTGTGTGTTATTGGAATAAAATTATGATGAAATTTAAAATAATATTTCTGTACTGCTTCTGCCTGCAAATTGTTTCCGGACAAAATCACCGAATTGATTCGCTTCATAAGGTTTTAATAAACTCAAACGACACTACAAGGATAAATACTCTAATCACAATTGGCCGGCTCCATTTTCACGGCAATCCCGATTCAGCTTTAATTTATTTAAAGGAAGCATTGGAAAGTGCCGAAGATCTAAATTACAAAAGAGCTTTAAAGGAAGTAAATGTTTCTTATTCAGTTTACTATTTTTTAAAAAACAATTTCGATAAATCTATTGATTTTGCGAAAAAAGTACTCATTATAAAAGGTCCAGTTTTTACTGCTGAGTTTGATGGAGATGCGTATACATTGCTCGCTAATGGTTATCTGCGAAAGAACATGTCGGATAAATCCCTTAGTTATTATCATTTAGCCGCTGGTGTTTATGAAAATTTGAAACTAGAAGGGAAGATTGCCATGGTAGAAAACAATATCGGCAATATATTTTATGAACAAAATCGTTACAAAGAAGCGATCACATACTACTCTAAATCAATAGAAAAAAGGATCCATATTGGAGTGGAAAAAGAATTAATTACGCCTTATAATAATTTAGGCAATTGTTTCAACGCCCTTCACGATTATAAAAAAGCGCTCCAATACCAAGAAAAAGCGCTGGCTTTAAGTATTAAAACAAATAATCTTTTTAATGTTGCCAGTTGCTATCAGGATATAGGAGCAATTTATTTTGGTATGGATGATCTTAAAAAATCGCGTGAATACAAACAAAAAGCACTTAATATATTCAGAAACACCGATTACCTGGTTGAAGCAACGAGCTGCTATTTGGGTATTGGTGAGATCTATGCTGAAGAAAAAAATTATAAAACTGCACTTACCTATATAGATTCAGCGAGGATAATTGCCGATTCTACCGATTTTACATTTAACCGACATCTGGTTTATAAAAGTTTATCGGGTATTTATAAGCTCATGGGTAATTACAAAGAAGCCCTTGAATATTCAGAAATGACAGCAGCATTTCAAGATTCTTTGGTGAATGAAGATAACAATAAAACCCTCACCGAAATGCAAACCAAATATGAATCGGAAAAAAAAGATATTGAAATTTTAGTGCAAAAAGCGGAGGCCGAAAAACAGCATACGCAGCGTAACGGATTTATTGCAGGCTCTGTACTTCTTTTATTTTTACTAGTTTTTATTTTACGCGGCTATCGTCAGAAACAAAAAGCGAGTTCTATTATTTCGCAACAAAAAGAAATAATTGAAGAAAAAAACAAAGGTATGACGGATAGTATAAATTATGCAAAAAAAATACAGCAAGCCCATCTTCCTACTGAAAAATATATTGAGAAAAGTCTTGAACGCTTAAAAAAATAGCTAGGTTTATAGGATATTACATTATTTTTTGTATACTCGTTAAGCCTCTTTAAATTAAAAAAACTGATGAGAAAGAATGTCTTTTTTTTAGGTATTGTTTGTTTATGTGTACTATGTTCGTGCAAAAAGGATTATGTATGCATTTGTACCGTTTCTGGAGCACAACCCGGAACCGGACCTGAATGTAGTTATTATGACCGCGTTGAAACCTTAACTTATACTAAAAAGAAAAAAGAGGATGCAGAAAAATCTTGTGCTAACAGTAATCGTCCTTTAGTAGGTTCGGGCTGTAGTTACGAGTCTACAACTTGTAAACTTCAATAGTTTTGTCTATCCTTAACTAGTTCTAGGCCGTTTTCGGACTATTTTAATCACAAATTTTTAGATCAACACAAAAATCGTCAAAAGCGTTGATATCACTGCGCTCCAGCATTTTTTCATTTACATTTGTAACCGTTTGTAAACGACTTTATCCGAATACAACTGTTTATTATACGACTCCTGTTTTTTACCTGCCATACCTTTGTCTCGTCGAAATCAAACAACCGTTGCAACGAAGTTTTAATCAGACAGAAAAAATAAATAATTAAATAATGTAAAACGTGGGCCATAAGAGCACACATTAAAAAAACAAAATTATGAATACAATTAAAAACCGCGTACAATTGATCGGCAATTTAGGAGCAACACCCGAAGTAAAAAATTTAGAGAACGGAAACAAAGTAGCGCGCTTTTCGATAGCAACTTCGGAAAACTATTTAAACAAAAAAGGCGAAAAAATAAGCGCCACACACTGGCACAATGTTGTAGCCTGGGGTAATCTTGCAGGTATAGCAGAGAAAATACTTAAAAAAGGCAACGAAGTTGTTGTTGATGGCAAGTTAAGCTCCAGAAGCTACACAGCTAAAGATGGTTCCAAGAAATACATTACTGAGGTTGTAGCACAGGAACTTCTTTTAAACAATAAAAAAAATCAGGACTAAAAATTAAATAAATAAAAACAATTAAAAAACGAGAAATCATGATGACAATGAAAAACCGAGTACAGTTAATAGGTAATTTAGGTGCTGCCCCCGAAATAAAAAATTTAGAGAACGGAAACAAGCTGGCACGTTTTGCCGTAGCAACTTCGGATAATTACACAAATAAAAAAGGCGAAAAAGTAAGCGAGACCCAATGGCACAATATTGTGATCTGGGGTAAACTTGCAGGTATAGCCGAAAAATTTCTTGAAAAAGGGTCACAGGTAGTTATTGATGGTAAGTTAACCACACGTAATTACACCGATAAGGAAGGCGTAAAGAAATACTTTACAGAAATAGTAGCGAATGAAATGTTGATGATAGATAAAAAATAGTAAGCATTTCGCTAAAATAAAAAACCCCGGAGCTGTAAGTCCGGGGTTTTTTTATTGTTTAAATTTTATTCAGCTTAATGCACTGAAATTATTTTCTGAGTATAACGTTTATCATTTGTGGTAACATTTACAATTATCACCTGATCTTTATTATTTAGATCAAGATAATATTTTTCTGTAGTTCCCTGAACCTCTTTTGCTGTCATGATACTTTGTCCTAAAATATTACTTGCTGTAATAGTTGCCTTTGTGTTTTTATCGAAATTTAATTGAACATAAACACCGTTAGCATCTTGCTTAATTGCAACATTTCCATCTGTAACAGCGGCATTGTTATTTATACCGGCTGCGATATTTGCACAAATAGTTAGGTCAAATCTTGCCGCTGAAGTTGTATCATTAATATTGAAAACATAATCACTTGCAGCTAAATTGTGATTAATACTTGTTACTTTATCGTATAACATTACACAAGTACCGGGTGCTAAATTAGATAATCCGCTTGCGCTGATAGTATGCTGACCCGAAGTATAAACCTTTACTAATACTGGAATAACCGCATTTGTTAAAGTAGCGTAAGGTAAGCTGTTAATAGAATAATCTGCACTTCCACCTTTAGTTGAAATAGTAGTACGTTTAGTATAAGCACCCGGATATCCTATATAACCCGGTGAATCAAAATATTTATTAGCATCAAGATTATTATCAAACCCTGCTGTTGCTGCGGAATGGAAACGTATTGCTGTTTCATCCATATAACCACCACCGTTTACTTGTAGACGGATCACAGAACCTATAGAAGCTGCAGTAGTTTTAAGTAAAGGATTAGCACTTGTATTATTAGATACTTTATCACTTTCTAAAACGCTTAAATTACCTGTGCCTGATGACTGGGTATAAAAACCTTGTCCCATTGGAATAGTGCTGCTGATACTAGTTGGACCGCCTGGTGTTGAAATCCCGCCCGCATAAGAAGTTGTTAATCCCAGATCTGCATTGTAAACATAAATAGCCCCTGATGTTTTTCCTCCATTATGTGCAACAATTCTATCCCAGGAAATTGGTGATGGAAATGGATTTGCAACTAAACAATATCCGCTTTGTGCGCTACTGGTCTGCACTAATGTTTGACCATTGGTTACAGGAATACCGCTTACTAAAGTTGTAATGTTTCCTGAAGAGGCAAGTGAAGTACCAACAAAAATCCAATAGCCTTGACCAACATTAATTGGATCGGTAACAACAACGGTAGAATCATATCCAGTGGCGCTTGTTTCATCCCATCTCCAAACAGATTCAAAATATTGTCCGCCTGCAGAAGTAACACCTGTAGCTGAACCCTCGATCGCCATTGGTATAGTTCCATACCAGCTATTAAATGTTAAACCGCTAACACCGCTTGCGCCCAAATTCGCCCAATCTGTTGTGCCGCCAGGAATAAAAGTTTCAACTGAAATTGTTCCGCCTAAAGAACCGCCGCCGCTAATTTCTGCAACACGTGCTTTTAACGCGCTTGTAGATTTTAAAGTTAGGTTAGTTCCTGTTACTGCACCACCACTAATTCTAATAGAATCTAAAAGATCAATTGCATGACCAAACGATAATGACCCATTACCTGTTTTTTCCATTGCATTAACTGAAGTAAGAACTGCTGTACCATTGATCGCTTGGGCTCCTGAAGTATTGTTGGTGAATCTTAATAAACTTGTGTTTCCAGTATAAGTACCATTATGACTTAAGCTTCCACTTAGATCAACATGAGAACCCGCTGTTACGTTAAGTGAAGCGCCTGACTGTACATTAATATTATCAAAATACGCACGGGTTGTAGCTGTTGTTCCACCTGTAACAACACACGAACCGAAGAAAAAATTCACTGTTGATGATCCGGGATTAAATGAACCAACTTGTGTATTTAACCAAGTGCCTGTTATTGATACCTGAGCACTCATTGCAAAAGAACCAGTAGTATTCAAGGTTACATTTCCTATTTTATTCCTGCCGGCAGTTGAATTTCCAACAATTTGACAAGGACCTGCACCTGAGAAAAGAAATACTCCTGTATTTCCGACAGGATTAAATGTTCCTGTTCCTGTTGCAAAACAATTTAGATCATTAAAAATGGTGATAGTACCTTGATAACCATAATTTCTATTTGAACCGCTAAGATTTAAAAAGTTAGTAGTAGATGAAGAATTAAAATTAACATTACGTTGTGCTGTACCGCTTACAGGAAGCGGATGTGTAATTGTTAGGTCATTAAAATCAAAAGCTCCGTTAATAGTATTAGTTGTGCCTGAGGTAACGAAAATAATTACTAAACCTCCATTATTATTAAAAGTACCACCTGTACGCGTTAAATTACCCACAACATTCCATGTATCATCCGATGCAATAAAAGTACCGCCTGCAAGCGAAAAATTATTGGTTTGAATGATTCTATTTTGACCAGTTGTTCCATCAACAATACCGGTATACGCTGCCGTAATGGTAAGATCGTTTATGTCAATATCCATATCAATAGTACAATTAGCCGTTGACGTTCCATCAAAGATCACATCATCTCCGGCAACAGGTACTGAAGCAGTGTTCCAATTTCCCGGATCACTCCAGATGTTGGTTCCGTTTCCATTTGTCCAGGTTACTTGAGCATTTACGCTCATTAGTGTTAAGCAAAAAGCAAATGCAAAAATTAATTTCTTAGTATATACTTTCATGTTAAAGAATTTAGCGATTTAGTATCTGTAAATATACCAAATTTGCCTGTTCTTGGCAAATGCTTTTTACAGATTTCTTTCAATCTATACGAAACATATAAGGTTTAGGTTTGGGGTTTTTAAGGAATTTGAGGGAATGCTTTGTTTGGGTTAGTTAAGCAACGGTTTTACGATGAAATCTAAAAAATTTAGACTGTAAACCACTTAATTCCGAATAATAACCAATAACTGCCTCATCTTTACCACATATCAAAAACAAGCCTAAAACCTCAATTATAAGACTCAGAATTTGTAAATTATGGTAAATTTGCACCTCAGTTAAAACTATATGTCCTTTAAGCCCTATTTTAAATACATAATTTCTGTCCTTTTTACGGTCGTTTCTCTGTCGTTTTTTGCGCAAAATTCCGGGGCAATAAGGGGTTTTCTTTATAATAAGGAAAATGGCGAACCTGTTATTTTTAGCAATGTATTTTTAAAAGGTACTACAATAGGTGCTAATACAGATATAAACGGTTTTTTCTCTATTACAAAAATCCCGCCCGGTGATTATACTTTAATGATCACCAATTTAGATTTTGATACCATTTCAGAAAAAATAACCGTTAAAGCCGGCGATATCATAAGTAAAAAATATTTTAATAGTAAAGGTGGCATTAAACTTAAAGAAATTGAAATTAACACAACCGCCGCTGATAAAATTGAAAACACAACTGTTGCTGTTCAAAAAATAGATCCGACTGTTATCGCCAAACTTCCAAGTGTTGGTGAACCCGATCTGGCACAATATTTACAAGTATTACCCGGTGTAACTTTTACAGGTGATCAGGGCGGACAATTATATATACGCGGTGGTTTACCTGTACAAAACAAAGTGTTGTTAGATGGAATGGTAATTTTTAATCCTTTTCACTCCATTGGTTTGTTTTCTGTTTTTGATAATGATATAATGAAGAACGCCAATGTGTACTCAGCAGGTTTTGGTGCAGAATACGGCGGAAGAACTTCTTCTGTTATGGATGTTACTACCCGTGATGGAAATAAAAAAAGACTGAGCGGAAAAATAGCGGCTTCAACTTTTGCTTCCAAAATCATGTTAGAAGGTCCGTTTGTGAAATTAAAAGAAAACGGAAAAGGCAGCGCTTCTTATATTTTCGCAGCCAAATACTCTTACTTGCCGCAAACTTCAAAATCAATATACTCTTATGCTAATAAAGATGGTTTGCCTTTTTATTTTGCTGATGCTTATGGTAAAGTTTCCATTAACGGGAATAATGGAAGTAAAGTAAGTTTCTTTGGTTTTAATTTTAATGATAAAGTAGATTATCCATCAATAGCAACTTATAAATGGTCATCATCCGGCGGTGGTTCAAATTTTGTTTTAATACCTAACAATTCTAATTTATTAATTGAAGGTGTGTTCGCTTATTCTAATTACAAAATAAAATATTCGAATCCCATAGTTGAAACGGATACTAAACAAAGTAGTGTAAGTAATTTTAATGCTGGTTTTAATTTTGTGAAGTTCATTGGACGTAACGAGTTACGATTTGGTTTTGAAGGCATTATTACCAACACAGATTACCAATTACAAAATCCTTATTTTACAAAAGTTCAGCTCACCCGGGCCACTTCAGATATTGCAGGTTTTGTAAAATATAAATTTGTTCATAACAAAAAACGTTTTGTTTTAGAGCCAAGTTTCCGCATGATGTATTACGCTTCTTTAAATGTTTTTTCACCTGAACCTCGCATAAGTGCAAAAATAAATTTTACACCAAAGATCCGTTTCAAAGGCGCAGCAGGTTTATATAGTCAAAGTTTAATGAGCGCAAGTTCCGACCGTGATGTAGTGAATTTATTTTATGGTTTTATTAATGCGCCCGAAAATGATCAGCTTCCTTCTAAATATTTAGATAAAGATGCAAGATCACATACCCTAAGTTCTTCAGTTCAAAAAGCACAACACATGGTTGCGGGTTTTGAATTCGACATTCTAAAATACTTCGAATTAAATATTGAAGCCTACCAGAAAAATTTCAAACAAGTTGTAAATGTTAACCGCGATAAATTATTTGATGATATCCCGGCAAACGTAGACAAACCGGATGGCATTAAAAAAGATTTTGTAATTGAAGAAGGTCGTGCACGCGGATTGGATTTTGTTTTGAAGTTTGAATACAAACGTTTTTATTTTTGGGCCGTTTATTCCCTTACTTATAACCAACGTTGGTTAGGAAATACTGAAACAGGAAAAGTTATGGAATATCCGCCAAGTTTCGACCGTCGTCATAATGTTAATCTTGTTACTTCTTACACTTTCGGTAAAAAACGTAATTGGGAAGTTAATGGTCGCTGGAATTATGGTTCCCCTTTTCCAACAACTCCAACACAAGGTTATTACCCGCAAGTTAATTTCAATAACAATTTAACATACGATTACACAACCGCTAACGGACAAGTTGCTTATTTACCAGGCGATATTAACTCTGTTCGCTTACCTGATTTTCACCGTTTAGATATTGGGGTTAAATACAAATACAATTGGTCGCAGCGTTTTATACTTGAGATCAGCGCGGGTGCGACAAATGTTTACAATCGCAAAAATATTTTTTACGTGAACCGTTTTACATTTCAACGCATCAATCAATTACCATTCCTTCCTAATTTAAATCTTAGTTTACATTTTTAGGTTAAACTAAAGCATTTGGTTTAGCCCTTAGGATCAAAAATTTATTAAAACTGTTGAAAAATCCAACGGGTTGAATTTAATTTTTATATTTACCTTTAAATATGTCAATTAAAATTTATACCAAAACAGGCGATAAAGGACAAACCTCTTTAATAGGCGGAACACGTTTACCTAAACATCATATCCGCATTGAAGCTTACGGAACTGTTGACGAATTAAATTCGTTCGTTGGTTTGGTACGTGATTCTATTTCGGAAAAAGAATTATTTGATCTGCTTATTGAAATTCAAGACCGCTTATTTACAATCGGTTCTTTATTAGCTGCCGATCCTGAAAAAAATAAAATGCAATTACCGCAATTGAATGAAAGTGATGTTGTGGTATTGGAGAAAGCCATCGACAAAATGAATGAAACTTTACCTGAAATGAAAAGTTTTGTTTTAACGGGCGGACATCCAACAGTTTCACATTGCCATATTGCACGTTGTGTTTGTAGGAGAGCGGAAAGAGCAGTGCTTAAACTTTCCGAAAACGAAAAAGTGGATGAATTAATTTATAAATATCTAAACCGATTATCCGATTATTTATTTGTACTCAGCAGAAAACTAACGCAGGATCTTAAAGCAAACGAAATTCCCTGGAAACCTAGGATATAAATGAAGTCTCCGAAAGAAATAGTTGATACCATGATGGCTAAAGATTTTTTTAGTCAGTGGTTAGGTATTAAAGTTTTAGAAACGGGAAACGGAATTTCGAAACTTAGCATGACAGTCCGTAAAGAAATGTTGAATGGTTTTGGTATCGCTCACGGCGGAATCACTTATTGTTTAGCAGATAGCGCTCTTGCTTTCTCATCGAACTCACACGGAAAAAAAGCAGTTTCGGTTGAAACTTCAATTTCGCATACTATTTCTTTAGCTGAAGGAGATGAAATTATTGCAGAAGCAAAAGAAGAGCATTGCTCTAATAAAATTGGTACATATACCGTTACCATTAAACGCACTTCTGATAATGCAGTGGTTGCACTTTTTAAAGGTACTGTTTACCGCACATCGAAAGATTGGTAAAATTTGTTAACGACTTAAACTTTGCTCATTTTTTAAAGTCAAACATTAAACAAAACAAATTTCTCATGAAAGATCTAAAAAAAATAATTCTGATCGTAATAAGTATTTTATTACTCGGAACACTAAACGGGTTTTCGCAAAGAGGCGGACATCGTGGCGGTGGGCATCACGGACACGGAGGAAGAGGTTATCGTCACGGCGCAAAAGTTGTAATTAAACAAAGTATTTACCGGCCGGCAAAAATAGTTGTATACCATCCTTTCTGGGGACCGAAACGTGCATTCAATCGCCGCTGGATCTATTTCCCTCGTTATAATTTTTATTGGGATAATTGGAGAAATCATTATGTGTTTTGGAACGGAACCATTTGGTATTCGCAACCTTCTCCACCTCCAACCGTTGTTAATGTGAATATAGATAATGAAAAACACTATGAATTAAAAGATAGTGACGATGATGTAGATGATGTATATCAAGGTAACGAAACTCACAAAACAGAATATAAACCAGAGTAGTTAGGAGTTTGGAAATTATATTTTATTAAATAAAAAACGCCGCGAGATCTGCGGCGTTTCTTTTTAATGAAATTCAAAATATCAATTACTCAAAATGATTTTCCGTATCGCTTCTTTTGATCCTGACGTAGCTTTAATAAAGTATATTCCGGAACTAAATTCACTTAGATCTATTATCTGATTTTTAACTGATGAACTTCCAAATGAATTAATGTAAACTAAGTTTCCTAATACAGAATAAATTTTTACGACTACTTTTTCTGCGTCTGATCTGAAATTCAAAAGGCCATCGCACGGATTTGGAAAAACACTGAATGAAATATCATCTTTTTTAAATTCATTAACTCCTGCAGCTAAAGGATCAAATTTATAAGGTTCAATTCCTGTTGCACCATCTGTTGCAGAAAAATAAACATTATTACTATAAGCCAACATGTTTGCAGGCGATGAACTTCCTGCGCCATTATTAATATCGGCAATAAGAGTTGTTGAACCTGCACTACCTAACGTACGCCAGAACTCCGTACCATTTACACCGTCGTTCGCAGCAAAATAAATGGCACCGCTTCCTGCTCTCACAAAAGTTGAATTCGTACTTGTGCTTGATGCCGCTCCTGAATTAATATCTTTTACTAAAGTTGTTCCAACTGTAGATCCATCGCTCATCCATAATTCCATACCATTAATTCCATCGTTAGCGAAGAAAAACATATTAGTTGTAGTTGAAAGCATACTTGCCGGAGTTGAAGATCCCGAACCTGACTGAATATCTTTTACTAAAGTCGTGCCTCCTGTTGTGCCATCGCTTTTCCATAATTCATACCCGGTAGAACCATCCGTTGCCTGAAAATAAAGTGTATTATTATAATCAACAAAAAATGCTTTTGCTCCGGGAGAAACATTTATTGATCCAACGGCTCCAACATTAATATCTTTTACTAAAACTGTTCCTCCTGTTGTTCCATCACTTTTCCAAAGTTCTGCGCCCGTAGTTCCATTATTTGCAGAGAAAAATAAAGTATTACTTACTACAGTCAGGTTTAAAGGTATAGATGACACAGTTCCTGTATTAATATCTTTCAGCAATACTGTGCTTCCTGTTGTCATACCTGTTGCCCATAATTCACTTCCTGTACTTCCATCATTTGCTCTGAATAAAACAACTCCTCCCACAGCTGTAAAACTATTAGGATCGGATGGTCCTACTCCGGGATTAATATCTTTTAGCAAAGCTGTACTTCCAACAGTACCTCCTGTTAACCAAGGTTCTTTTCCATTCACACCATTATCTGCGCTGCAAATAAATGTTCCGCCGTAAGGATAAAAATTATTGGGATTAGAACTTCCTGCACCAACATTGATATCTAAAACCATTGCTGTTCCCGCGCTTGTTCCATCACTCTTCCATAATTCATTTCCATTTACGCCATCACTCGCATTAAAAATAATTCCTGTCCCGGCAAAATTTACAGTGATCGCAGTTATACCGGAACCTGTTGCACCAGGATTAATATCTTTAACTAAAGTTGGAGTACTGGTTGCAATATCGTATTTCCAAAGTTCCGCTCCTGTTGTTCCGTTATCAGCAACAAAAAAAATACAATTCAATCCGCCGCAACTTGTAAATAAAGTTGGTGATGAATTGGGTAACCCATTATTTATATCCTGAATAATGGCAGCTGACTGCGATGTGCAATTATGTTTCAAACCCACTAAACTAATAATGGTCAAAACTAATTTTAAATTTAAGTTGTTTAAAAGTGTTTTCATAGTAATTAAAGATTAAGTCAAATATAACCAAAAATAAAGTTCATCTATTAACACTTACAATTTGGTAGTTTCCGCTTACAATTCGGTAATAAGATGCTTTTAACTGCCCAAAAGGTTGCCTGAAGTACAAAATAATTTATGTTGTTGATTTAAAAACACTTGCCTTGTTAAAAGGATAAGTATTTTCTAATAAGTATATGTAACTTTATACTTTATTTAATGGTTATGAATCAAGCTTATATAGTAAACGGTGTACGCACCGCCATCGGAAATTTTGGAGGCACACTTTCGGCTGTTCGTGCCGATGACTTAGCAACTCTTGTTCTAAAAGAATTAATTAAAAAAAATCCGGGGATTGATTGGGCTCAAGTTGGTGATGTTATTTTGGGATGTGCTAACCAAGCCGGCGAAGATAACCGCAACGTTGCACGCATGGCAGGATTAATGGCGGGCTTACCAATTACAGTAGCCGGACAAACTGTTAACCGTTTATGCGCATCAGGTTTAAGTGCGAGTATTGATGCTGCACGTTATATACAATTAGGAGAAGCAGATCTGATGATAAGCGGCGGCGTTGAAAATATGACACGCGGTCCGTGGGTTATTTCAAAAACATCTTCTGCTTTCGGTAGAGATGCACAAATGTTTGATAGCAGTTTTGGCTGGAGATTTATTAATCCGAAAATGAAAGAACTGTTTGGTGTTGATGCGATGGGAGATACTGCAGAGAATGTTGCTGAGTTACATAAAATAAATCGTGACGATCAGGATAAATTTGCATTATGGAGTCAGCAAAAAGCGGCGAAGGCAATTGCCGCAGGAAGATTTGCAAAAGAAATTGTTGCAGTTGAAATTCCACAAAAAAAAGGTGATGCAATTATTTTTAATAAAGATGAATTCGCAAAACCAAATACAACTTTAGAAACTTTACAAAAATTAAAATCTTCATTTAAAAAAGACGGAACTGTAACCGCGGGAAATGCTTCCGGATTAAATGATGGCGCTGCCGCTTTATTATTAGCAGGAGAAAAAGCAATTAAACAATTTAATTTAAAACCTTTAGCACGAATTGTATCGAGCGCAGTTGTTGGTGTTGAGCCTCGCATTATGGGATTAGGTCCGGTTGAAGCAAGTAACAAAGCAATAAAAAACGCAGGCTTAACCTGGAAAGATATTGATATCATTGAATTGAACGAAGCATTCGCTGCTCAAAGTTTAGGCTGTACACGCGAATGGAAACTGGATGATAATGATCCGCGTATTAACCCCAATGGTGGTGCCATAGCTCTTGGTCATCCATTAGGCATGAGCGGCGCACGCATTTTAAACTCGGCAGCGATCGAATTACAATTGCAAAATAAAAAATATGCTTTGGTGACCATGTGTATTGGAGTTGGACAAGGTTATGCAGCTGTTATTGAAAAGTGTTAGAATAAACTCAATTGTGTGTCGCCTGCACGGTAATTAAAATCTTTTACATTAAACTCAAAT
>JANYCL010000302.1 GCA_025360355.1 Sphingobacteriaceae bacterium | reverse complement strand
TTATGTACAGCCCTTTTGCCAAATATCTACTGATCCTATTCATAACGGTAACTTCGTTTTTAAGATCGCAGCAATATAATTTTAAAAATTACTCGGCTGAGAGCGGGTTGCCATTTGTGCAGATCTCGTGCATGCATGAGGATAAATTTGGTTATATCTGGAGCGGCGGTTATGGCGGACTAAGCAGATTTGACGGAAAAGTTTTTCTAAATTATTCTCCTAAGAACGGATTAACGAATCAATATGTAAATGCGATCTGTAGTGATGATTCAGGAGCTATTTATGCAGCTACTGCAGAAGGATTAAGTATTATCCGCAACAAAAAAGTAACAAATTATAATTCAGCTGATATCTTCAGCAATCCATCACTCTCTTCTCTTTGCTATGAAAAAAATACCGGAGTATATATTGGTTCCCGCCAAGGTGTTTATGTTTTAAAGAATAATAAATTTTCAGAGCTTCCCAATTATAAAGGCATGGAAATAAAATGTCTTTTTACAACTAAAACAGGACTAATTTGCGTTGGTACAACATTTGGTTTGTTTTATTACGATCCAATTAAAAAAACGTCAACTAAACAACCCGGACTTGCCGGCGAAAATATTAATTGCATTACTGAATGTGAACAAACGGGCAACATTCTTGTTGGCACTTCTACGGGCTTCAGTAAAATAACTTTAATGGGACAATGGCCCGTTAATTTACATGTTGAGAATGGTTTGATAGATGATAATATTACTTCCGTATTTTGTAATAGTCCTAATGAATTTTGGATAGGTTCGGCATCGGGTTTATTAAAATACGATGGAAGAATATTTGAATATTATAATTTATTCAATGATAATAATGCCAATCATATCCGTTGCATTTTAAAAGACGGGGAAGAAAATATTTGGGTTGGAACGCACAGTGGCATTTACAAATACAGAGATAATGCTTTTTCCAGTTTTGATAAAAGTACAGGAATTGGAAATGCATTTGTTTATAAAATTTTTAAAGATATGCAGGGCGATATTTGGTTTTGCACCGATGGTAACGGTGTTTTTAAATATTCGCATGGCTTTTTTAAGAACTACACAACAACAGATGGTTTGCTTACTAACTCTGCCATTTCAGCCACTTTGCAAGAGGATGGTTCCATTTGGTTTGGAACAGGAAAAGGGATTTCCATTTTCAGAAATAATCATTTCGAAAATTTTTCGGGGAATGCAGGAATGAAAGTGAAGGGCCCTATGTCGGTGCAATATGTCGACAGCAAAAAAACATTGTGGATGGGCGGACAAAATGGTGTGGAAGCAATTAAAAAAGAAAGCGGTGTTTATAAAACTACATTTTACAAAATTCCTGAATTGCTTGTTGAATCCGGTGTGCAATCTTTTGTTGAAGATAAAGATGGTGGTTTATGGTTAGGAACTTTTTTAGGCGGTTTGTTTAAATTAGAAAAAGATGAATTTATTTATCAGAATAAACAACGGAACATTAAAGCCAATGCGTTTTTCACTTTGCTTTGCGATAAAAATAATGTTTTGTATGGCGCTACTTTAAATGGTTTATGGATCTACGACCTGAAAACAGGAACACAGCAATACATTACAGATAAGGATGGATTTAATTCGGAATATGTTTACTCACTTTATTTTAGCGATAACGAAAACACATTGTGGGTAGGAACAAATCAGGGAATAAATAAATTAGATCTCGGAAAATTCAGAAAAGATAAAACAATTAAGATCCGCTCGTACGGAAAAACAGAAGGATTTACAGGAGTTGAATGCAATAACTACGGAATTTTAGAAGAGGAAGATGGCACATTGTGGTTTGGAACCGTGAGTGGTGTTGTGAGACATCAGCCCGGATCAAGTAAAATAAATTCTAAATTACCTGTCACTTATATTCAATCGGTTAAATTATTAAATGAAGATACTCTGCTTGCAAACGGAAGTTTATTGCCTTATAATTATAACAGCATTACATTTTATTACAGGGGAATATGTTATACGAATCCTGACAAAGTTCTTTACAAGAAAAAATTAGAAGGCTACGAAAACAATTGGTCGGAAGCAAGTTCAGAGGATTATAGTAAGTACGCTAATTTACCTGCTGGAAAATATACTTTTAAAGTTAAGAGTTGTAATAATGAAGGTATTTGGAATGATGTTCCTGCTGAATTTTCGTTTGAAATTCAATTGCCTTATTATAAAACCTGGTGGTTCACGGCTATGATCCTTATTTCAAGTGTTGCACTGATCATGATCGTATTCCGCATCCGGGTTCAGAATATCCGTAAAAAAGAAAAAGCAGAATTCGATAAAAAAGTAGAGATCTCGAAAATAGAACTAAAAGCTTTACGCGCGCAAATGAATCCGCATTTTGTTTTTAACTCGCTTAATTCCATTCAGCATTATATCTTAAACAGCAAGATCGTCGAAGCAGCAAAATACTTAAATAAATTTGCCAAACTGATCCGTACCATTTTAAGTAATTCCGAAAAAGCAATGGTTACGGTGAATGAAGATATTGAGTCATTACGTTTGTATCTTGAATTGGAGCAAATGCGTTTTGATGGTAAATTTGACTATGAGATCAATGTGGAAAAAGGTGTTGATGGTGATTATGATGAAATTCCGCCAATGCTCATGCAGCCTTATCTCGAAAATGCGATTTTACACGGTTTAAATCCAAAAGAAACAAAAGGTCATTTAAAAATTGATATTTTTACAAAAGATAATTACATTGTGTGTAGAATTAGTGACGATGGAATTGGCCGTGAAAGATCTGGTGAAATAAAACGGACGACTCCCGGTAATTTACATAAATCGTTAGGTATGAAAATTACGAGTGAAAGAGTGAGAATTTTAAATGATATAAATAAATCAGACCTCAGCGTATCGGTTACCGACTTAAAAGATGCAAATGGTAACTCATGCGGAACAATGGTAGAATTATACATTCCACATTTTAATTAAATTATTATGATAAAAGCATTAATAATAGAAGATGAACAAAAAAGCCGCGAGATGCTGGCTATGTTAGTTCAACAAAACTGTCCGACATTACAATTGTTAGGCTGTGCCAAAAACGTAAGTGAAGGAGTTGAGATGATCAACACACTTAAGCCTGATCTGATATTTTTAGATATTCAAATGCCTGATGGTACAGGCTTTGATCTGCTTGAACAGGTTCAAGATAAAAAATTTGAAATAATTTTTACCACTGCAACTGATAAACACGCCTTAAAAGCGATAAAATACAGCGCCTGCGATTATTTATTAAAGCCGCTTGATATTGATGAATTAAAACTAGCCGTTGATAAGGTGTCTGATAATAATAACTCAGCGCCAACGATGGAAAATCTGCAATTCTTAATTCAGCATTTGAAAAAAGCGGATGATACTTTTCAGAAAATTACTTTACCAACCGGAAATGCTTATGAAATTGTAAACATAAAAGATATTATCCGTTGTGAAGCAGATGCAAGCTACACGCATTTCTATTTAGCGGGAGGAAAAAAATTAATGGTATCGGCCAGCTTAAAACATTACGAAGATCTTTTACCTGAAAATGAATTCATACGCATCCATCATCAACATTTAATTAACATGAACCATGTTACCCGTTATTTAAAACAAGATGGCGGTTACGCGGTCATGAGCGATGGCACTCAAATTGAAGTTTCAAGACGGAAAAAAGAGGCTTTTATGGAAAGACTGAATAAGGTATAGCCTTTAAATAACCACTTATTAGGAAAAAACCGCCACTTGTTAAAAGGCGGTTTTTTTTGCTTTAAAGCGGTTGTAAATTTACTGTACGTTCTTTGCTAAGGGTTTTTGTTTAGTTTATACACTAAACCTTAAATATAAGCCATCAATGTGATTCGCGGGGATGTTCACATTGGTGGCTTTTTTTTGCCACGAATTTCACTAATTTTCACGAATGTATTAGTGCTTTATTTGTGTAATTAGTGGCTAATGGTGATGCCCATGCGGACCATGAACATGTCCGTGTTCTAATTCTTCTGCTGTTGCTTCTCTCACATCCAATACTTCACCAACAAAATGCAAGTCGTGACCAGCTAATGGATGATTGAAGTCCATTGTTACATGCGCTTCTGCAATTTCTAAAACTTTTCCAATTAATTGGTTTCCGTCCTGATCGTGCATGGCGATATCTTCATTTAATTTAACGCGTGCGTCGTCAAATTTTCCGTCAACAATAAATGCATCTTTATTTACTTTTACGACATAATCTTTTTCAATTAAGCCATAACCTTTCGCTGCTTCAATTCTGAAATCAAACTTATCACCTTTTTGTTTACCCGCTAAACTTGCTTCAAAATCAGGTAATAATTGTCCGAACCCGAATAAAAAAACAAACGGATGTTCAACACTTGTTTGTTCTGCTAATTCTTCCGGTCCGCCGTTTTTGCTTGAGGTTAAATGATAATTAACCGATACTGCTTTGTCTTCTGCTATTTTCATTATGTTTTATTGTTTGATGTTTTAATTAAGATCGAATTTTATGCCTTGTGCTAATGGTAATTTGTTACTGTAGTTAATAGTGTTGGTTTGTCT
>JANYCL010000283.1 GCA_025360355.1 Sphingobacteriaceae bacterium | reverse complement strand
TGATGGCACTAAACTGAGATACAAGTACAAATTGGCAGGACTAAACGAGAACTGGACTGAAACCAATGAAGACAATCTAATTTATTCCAGCTTACCGGTTGGTAATTACACCTTGCAAATAAAAGCGTGTAATAATAACGGTGTTTGGAATAAAGAGGCGCAGGGACTAATATTTGAAATCCTCCCTCCATGGAACCGCACATGGTGGGCTTATACCATTTATATTTTCGCCGGTCTTGCAGCTTTTCGTGGCTATTTAAAGAACAGAACCAAAAAATTGGAGAAAGAAAAGGGAAAACTGGAAGCTACAGTAAAAGAACGAACCGCTGAAGTGGTTAAACAAAAACATTTATTGGAAGAGAAAAACAAAGAGGTAATTGATAGTATAACTTATGCAAAACGCATTCAACAATCTTTGATGCCTACCGAAAAATATATCTCCAGAATTTTAGGTAAAAAGAAATAACCCCCTTATGATAATATGAGCTAAATAAAGCTTCCCTATTGTCGTAAAAATGTAACATTATGCCATAAAGTCCGTTTTTTATATTGGCACAATATTGGTAACTTACATCTCGTAATTTTAACAAACACACATGAACTTTTTTGGAGATAATGAGAGAATGCCCTTTAATCCTGCAATTGACGAGGATAGCGATTTTATACCACTGCTTTCGCTAGAGGATGAAGATAATATGCAGGCCGAAAAACTGCCTGATGTACTGCCAATTTTACCGCTTCGGAATACTGTACTTTTTCCGGGCGTTGTTATACCAATTACCGTTGGTCGCGATAAATCAATTGCACTTATAAAAGAATCTTATAAAGGAGATAGAACTATTGGAGTTGTCTCTCAAAAAAATGATTCGGTCGAGGAACCTAATTATGAAGATTTAAATACTATCGGTACTGTTGCTCATATTATTAAAATGTTGCGCATGCCGGATGGAAATACAACGGTTATCATACAAGGTAAAAAACGTTTCAAAATAACTGAATTCACACAAAGCGAACCTTATCACAAAGCAAAAGTTGTCAGCTTCAATGAAGAGAAACCCGCAAAAGATGATAAAGAATTTCAAGCCATTGTTTCTAACCTGAAAGAAATTTCGCATCAGATCATAAAGCAATCACCTAACATTCCAACGGAAGCAGGTTTTGCATTAAATAATATTGAGAGTAATACTTTCCTCATCAATTTTATTTCTTCGAACATGAATGCGACTACTGCTGATAAACAGAGCATGCTCGAAGTTCCGGACCTGAAACAACGTTCCCTGTTAGTTTTAGCAAATCTGAATAAAGAATTGCAAATGCTTGAATTAAAAAATCAAATTCAGGATAAAACAAAACACGATTTAGATAAACAACAACGCGATTATTTTTTGCAGCAGCAAATGAAAACCATCCAAGATGAATTGGGTGGAAATAATTTTGAGCAGGAATTAAATGAGTTCAAAGAAAAAGCGAAAGCAAAAAAATGGAGCAAGGAAGTACAAGCCATCTTCGATAAAAGTTTTAGCAAACTGCAGCGCATGAATCCGAATGCTGCTGAATACGGAATTCAAACTAATTATTTAGAACTAATGCTTGAATTACCATGGGGAGAATACACAAAAGATAATTTCGATATTAAGAATGCAGAAAAAACTTTAAACGAAGATCATTACGGTCTGGAAAAAGTAAAAGAGCGCATTTTAGAACATTTAGCAGTACTTAAATTAAAAGGCGATCTGAAATCACCCATACTTTGTTTGTACGGACCTCCGGGAGTTGGTAAAACTTCCTTAGGAAAAAGTATTGCGAAAGCTTTAGGAAGAAAATATGTTCGCATGAGTTTGGGCGGACTAAAAGATGAAAGCGAAATTCGCGGTCACCGTAAAACTTATATTGGCGCAATGCCCGGTCGCGTTTTACAAAATATTAAAAAAGTACAAAGTTCAAATCCCGTTTTTGTTTTAGATGAAATTGATAAAGTAGGAAATGATTTTCATGGCGATCCTTCCTCTGCTCTATTGGAAGTTTTAGATCCGGAACAAAATTCTAATTTCTATGATAATTTTTTAGAAATGGATTATGATCTGAGCAAAGTTATGTTTGTCGCGACTTGTAATAATTTAAATACCATACAACCCGCTTTGCGCGATAGAATGGAAATTATTGAAGTGAATGGTTACACCGTTGAAGAAAAATTAGAAATCGCAAAAAGACATTTATTACCGAAGCAAGTTGAAGAAAACGGTTTAAAAAAATCACAATTAAAATTAAGCGATAAAGTTTTAGAAAATGTAATTGATAATTATACATCGGAAAGCGGAGTTCGTAATTTAGAAAAGAAAATTGGAAAAATTGCTCGTCACGTTGCAGTTCACGTTGCAGCAGGAAAAGATGAGCCAAAGATCGCAGAAGAAAATTTAATTAAGATCTTAGGTCCTGCCCATTTAAAAGATAAATACCAGGGTAATGATGCCGCCGGTGTTGTAACAGGTTTAGCGTGGACACAAGTTGGAGGTGATATTTTATTTATTGAAACAAGTTTAAGCAAAGGCAAAACACAAAAATTAACTTTAACAGGAAATTTAGGAGATGTAATGAAAGAAAGCGCTACCCTCGCTCTCGAATTTTTAAAAGCACATCCGGATATTTTAGAATTAGATCACGATATTTTTGATAATTATCATATCCATTTACATGTTCCTGAAGGTGCAACTCCTAAAGACGGTCCAAGCGCAGGAATTGCAATGCTGACTTCATTAGCAAGCGCATTAACGCATCGTAAAGTTAAACGTGGTATTGCCATGACAGGAGAAATTACTTTAAGAGGAAAAGTTTTACCTGTTGGCGGTATCAAAGAAAAAATACTCGCAGCAAAACGAGCAGGCATTAAAGAAATAATTTTGTGTGCCGATAATAAAAAAGATGTCGACGAAATTAAAGCTGATTATTTAAAAGGCGTTAAATTCAGTTACGTGGCTCAAATGAGCGAAGTACTTGAATTAGCTTTATTGAAAGAGAAAGCTAAAGTTTAGCAAGAAAAGCTGTAACACTTTCTTCAATTTCCTTACTAAAATTAGCGGAATCGTGTTTAACGAATTTATCGCCCGTAACTTTTTCGTAAAGTTCAATATAGCGATCAGAAATTTCATTTATCCATTCAGTGCTCATTTCAGGCACCTTCTGCCCTTCTTTACCCTGAAAACCATTCTCAATTAACCAGCGACGAACAAATTCCTTACTCAATTGCTTTTGTTCTTCGCCTTTTTTCTGACGTTCTTCATAACCTTCCAAATAAAAATAACGTGATGAATCCGGTGTGTGAATTTCATCCATCAAAGTTACTTCACCGTTATATAAACCAAATTCATATTTAGTATCCACTAAGATCAATCCCATTTTATTGGCGATCTCTTGTCCGCGTTGATATAAAGCTCTTGTATACTTTTCCAATTGTACGTAGTATTTTTCTTCTACAATACCTTGTTTTAAAATTTCTTCGCGACTAATATCTTCATCATGTCCTTCAGAAGCTTTTGTTGTGGGAGTAATTATTGGTTCAGGAAATTTATCATTTTCTTTTAATCCTTCAGGCAATTTTACACCACACAATATTCTTGTCCCTGAATTATAAGTTCGTGCAGCATGACCTGCAACATAACCACGTATTACCATTTCAACTTTAAAAGGCTCACACATTTTACCGACACTGATATTCGGATGCGGTGTTCCTAATAACCAATTCGGAACAACATCTTTTGTCGCATTTAAAAATTTCTGCGCGACTAAATTTAAAACTTGTCCTTTATAAGGAATTCCCTTCGGCAACACCACATCAAACGCACTGATCCTGTCGCTGGCCACCATTACTAAATATTTTCCGTCGATCGTATAAACATCACGCACTTTTCCTTTATAAACTTTTGTTTGCTTTGGGAATTTGAAATTAGTTTCGGTTATTGCATTCATTGTTACTGTCATATTCGTTTTGTTTCTCGCAAAGACGCTAAGGCGCAAAGCTGTTTTAATTTATTGTCCAGGTAACTAAACCTTGTTGTGTAAATTTAAATGGTTGTGACTTGCCTCCTAATTTCTCGATGGCGTGTAATACTTTTATTTTTGTAATTAGCGGACAAAAGAAAAACATGAAGCCACCACCGCCTGCGCCTGAAATTTTTCCGCCGGTGGCGCCGCTCTTTATTGCTTCATCATAAATTGTATCGATCAATACATTTGAAATGGAATGCGCCATGTTCTTTTTATTATTCCATCCGAAACTTAAAATTTCTCCTATTTTATTTAATTCTCCCCTAAGTAAAGCATCTTTCATTTGATGCGCCTGCGCTTTTAAATTATGCATGGCATCAACTGATTTTACATTTTTATCTTTTACATTTTGTACCTGCTCGTTAATAATTGTGGCGGACAAACGTTGTGTTGCCGTAAAATATAAAAGCAAATTCAATTCTAATTCATTTAAGATCTCAGGTTTTAATTGAAGAGGATTTACAATAACTCTGTCATTCGGTAAAAACTCAATATAATTTACACCACCGAATGTTGCTGCGTATTGGTCTTGTTTCCCGCCCGACATATTCAGATCTATCCGCTCAATTTCGTAAGCTAAATGTGCAATATCATATTTCCCTAATGGTAATTTTAACCATTCAATAAAAGCCCCAAGCAATGAAACAACAATGGTAGATGAAGTTCCAAGTCCTGAACCTTGCGGCGCTTCAATGAATGAAGTCAAACGGAAAGAAAGTGGTTTTAATTTAAATTGTTTGATGACACGATTGTATACGCCAATGAATAATTCGAAACCTTCAACTAATTCTAATTTTTCTTTTGAATCTAAA
>JANYCL010000261.1 GCA_025360355.1 Sphingobacteriaceae bacterium | reverse complement strand
TATTATTCATTTTTTAAATTAAGTAATGAATAAAAAAATAAAAATAAAATATATAAATACAAACACAAATAAATATAAAATGAACTATGCAATTTTGGTTTCCTCATATGGTGGTGGACTTGATACATCTGGTGTTGTGATTACAGTTGATGCACTGAAAATAATTGGACTTGGGCTGGATAGTCCTGTTAGTCCTGTTAAATCTTTCAATCCATTTTGAGTTTCATATGATGACCAAACATTTCCTTTTCCATAAAATGGATTAACATTGGATTTTGCAAGTGTACTTTTATTTGATAAAGTTGATACCATTGCTTTAAATTTATTTTGCAATTCTTGTGTTTCATGAATACCAGTTTGTTGTGTTGGTAATTTAACTCCTGCAAAAATATTATCTGAACCAATATTTTTGCTAATTTGTTTAGAAACAGCTGTGATTTCCTCAAGTGGTTTGACAATCTTTTTTGTATTGTAATAGATCAATAACATGATCAATACAATGATTATGATGAAAACAACACCAATTGAAATTCCATAACTATTAACTACTTTACTAATCAAAAGAGCTCCAGGGATATCCTCAAGATTGTTTAATTCTTTTGGCTGCTTTATAGCCAATAAGTTTACGTGGTATTTCTCTTTTCTCTACTGGCTTAACGAGTTTTTCTTGTTTTTCAAGTAGTTCATCTATGTACTGGAAAACGACTTCAATATTTTTCGTGTTATTTTCGGTTTTCTTCTCGAGTTTTGCAATCGCAAGCCTTAAATCGGTGTTCTCTGTTAGCATTTGCCGGAACCTTGTGAATATCCGCATTATCCTAATGTTTACTTCAATGGCTTTTTCACTATTTAAAACGCTTGAAAGCATTAAAACCCCATGTTCTGTGAAACAATAAGGATTATGACGAAGTCCCATTTGATCGGATTTGGAGGTCGCAAATTGCGACCTCCAATTTTCCAACTCATCTTTTGACATTTCGAACATAAAGTCGTCCGGAAAACGATTGATGTTTCGTTTCACTTGCTCTTTTAATCGTTTGGTTTCGACTTGGTACAATTCCGCTAGATCACGATCTATCATTACCTTTTGTCCTCTGATCAAATAAATTTTATTCATGACAACTTCGTCAGGAATAATTAAATCACTCTTTTTACTCATGTTTTTAAAACTGTTTTATGCCTTTCCGGCGATCTTCCCGTTAAAAGGATTAAAATCACTTCTGTGGTTTATCCCTAATCCCGCGGCGCGCATTACTGCATCGTTACCAAAACGCCTTCGCATTTTATCCATGGCCTGATACAATTGTATATGTTCAGTCATATCATTAAATAATTCAAATTGGTAAGTTCCTTGTATCAAATGACTAAATCTTACACCTATCAATCGTATAAGCATTCGCTTTTGATAAAGTTTGTCGAATAACTCCGATGTTTTTTCGATCAATACATTATCCAATGCAGTGTAAGGTATGCGCATTTGCATGGTGTAAGTATTGAAATCGGAATAACGGATTTTAATAGTGACGCAGGAAGTTAATTTTTCTTCTTCGCGCAATTGAAACGCTAATTTTTCCGACATGCTCACGATCATGCGTTTTAAATAATCCACATCAATGGTATCTTTCTCGAATGTATTTTCGGTGGAGATGGACTTGCGTTCGCTGTATTGTTCAACGGGAGAATTATCGATGCCGTTTGCTTTTCTCCAAATAGCGGTTCCGTTCTCTCCCAATACTTGATGCATGAGTTCCATTGGCATTTCCTGGATCGTTTTCACTTTTTCAATTCCCATGCCGCGGAGTAATTGGTAAGTTTTGTCGCCTACCATTGGTATTTTTTTTATGGAGAGAGGAGCAAGGAATTCTTTTTCGTTCCCGAAAGGAATTCGTATTTGTCCGTTAGGTTTTGCTTCACCTGTTCCCACCTTGGAAACAGTTTTGTTGCCGGATAAACCGAAAGAAATTGGCAAATGCGTTTCTTTCATTATTTTTTGACGTAACTCAGAAGCTAATTTATAACAGCCAAAAAATTTATCCATGCCGCTTAGATCCATGTAAAATTCATCAATAGATGTTTTTTCGTAAACAGGAACAGCTTCTTTAATTATTTCTGTCACCTCATGCGAGTGCTGACTATAAGCCTCATGATCTCCGCTCACAACAATAGCTTGCGGACATAATTGTCGCGCCATACGCATAGGCATAGCGGAATGTATTCCAAAAGCACGCGCTTCATAACTACAGGAGGCAACAACACCGCGGTCGCTGCTTCCGCCAACCAATACGGGTTTACCAATGAGTTTTGGATTTATTTTCCGTTCAACAGATACAAAAAAAGTATCCAGATCCATATGCAGTACATTTCTTTCCATGATATAAAGTTACCCCCTAATAAAGCTAAGTGTTGCTACGAATTGTAGCATTTTGGGAGAGTTATGAAGAAGGAGAGGTTTTACGCATAATTTTTTTCAGAAAGAGATTGTTTTGAAGAAGAAAGTTTGTTTCAATTTTACTTCTTTCCCTTTCTTTTCTTTCTTGATACTTCGACAAAGCTCAGCACAGGCTCGAAAAGAAACAAAAATCCCGATAGCTATCGGGACAAGGAAACCCGATTCCCCGCACAAGGCCACGCGCCTAGCGCGGGTTTCCGGGCCAGCGCTCGTTCTATATAAAATCTTCAGTTTATTTTTCGCAATATCTCCTCATATTTTTCGCGCGTAATGCGAAAAACATTTACAGGCATTTCTTTATAAACACTTTGTTTATCTGCAGTCATGCCATTTCTCCTCGCAACAATTGCAGACTGTTCGTTATCAACATGAACTAAAGAAATTAATGAAGAAGCATAATTATTTTCAAAAGCATGGTCGCGACATTTAATTACGGCTTCGGTGGCAAAACCTTTGTTCCAGTATTTTGGTAAGATGGAATAACCAATTTCTAATTCCTGAACACCATCAACATGCTCAACAAATAATCCGGCTTGTCCAACCATTGCACCATTACTTTTATTGATGAGAACATGCATTCCGCCAAGATCATTTTGATATTTGTGAAAATTACTTTCGAACCAATATTTACATTGAGCTTCTGCGGTTGGTATTTTTGAGAGCCCTAAAAATTCAACAACTCCTTTTTCTTTGAATAGTTCTATCCATTCCTCCGCATCTTTCCATTCTAAAAGTCGGAATTTTAAGCGTTCAGTTTCTAAACCTGCCAGAGAATATTTCATTTGAAAAAAAGAAAAGGATCAATCAATTTTCTTGAACCGCATTTGGAAAACACCCCAGAATGCTTCTTTGAAAATTTTGGTGCTCATTTTGCTTACGCCCTCGATGCGGTCGGTAAATAAAATAGGAACCTCCACCAATTTAAAACCTTTTTTGTAAGCGGTGTATTTCATTTCTATTTGGAAAGCGTATCCCATAAAACGGATACCATCCAAATTAATAGTTTCTAAAACTTTGCGTTTATAACATTTAAAACCTGCTGTTGTATCTTTTATTGGGAGCCAAAGAACGATACGAACATAAACAGAGGCAAAATAACTCATTAAAATCCTTCCTAATGGCCAGTTGCTTACATTTCCGCCTTTACAATAGCGCGAACCTATTGACAGATCGGCTCCTTTTTCACAAGCTTCCAATAAACGGATCAGATCATCGGGCTTATGACTAAAATCGCAATCCATTTCAAAAATATATTGGTAATCGCGTGTCAATGCCCACTTAAAACCGTGAATGTATGCTGTGCCTAAACCCAATTTACCTTTACGTTCTTCTATGAATAATTTTCCGGTAAATTCGTTTTGTAATTCTTTTACTTTTTGCGCTGTTCCATCAGGTGAACCGTCATCAACGATCAGCAAATGAAAATCACGCTTAAGCGAAAAAACCTTACGCACCATCTTCTCGATATTCTCGATCTCATTGTACGTTGGGATTATGACAAGATTTTGGCTCATTAACGGTGCTAATATACAAATTGTTGCATAAGTACGTGACCGTGAAAACGGGCTGAAGGTTTTTTAATTGTTGATTTATATAAAATTAACTAACAAATGAGCTTACGCTTGGACTCACCCCTTTCTTTGCTTCGCAAATTCATTCCCCTCTCTACTAGTAGAGAGGGGACAGTCACGAAGTGACAGGGGTGAGTCAAAAACGAAAAATTAATTCACAATTTCCTTAATTATTAACATCCCAATGGAAAACAGTATCAATTAACTACTTTTGCCTCCTATGTTAAGCCTCAATCCCAAAGATCTTAGTGTTGCCCAAGTGCATCAATATTTATTGGGAGGAGTTGGTCCGCGGCCCATTTGTTTTGCCAGTACAATTGATAAGAATGGCAATCCGAATTTAGCGCCCTTTAGTTTTTTTAATGTTTTCTCAGCTAATCCGCCAATTGCTGTTTTTTCTCCCGCCCGCAGCGGAAGAACAGGCGCAACAAAAGATACTTATGAGAATATTAAAGAAGTTCCGGAGTGTGTGATCAATGTTGTTAACTACGATATGGTTTATCAAACCAGTCTGGCAAGCAGTCCGTACCCAAAAGGAACCAGCGAGTTTACCAAGGCAGGTTTTACGCCTTTAGCATCGCAGATCGTAAAACCATTTAGAGTTAAAGAATCACCTGTGCAACTGGAGTGTAAAGTAAATCAGGTTATAGAGTTAGGTAAAGAAGGCGGCGCAGGAAATCTGGTTATTTGTGAAGTGGTAATGATACATGTGAGTGAAGATGTTTTAGATGCTAATAAGGGTATCGATCAACATAAAATTGATCTCGTTGCGAGAATGGGCGGCAATTGGTATTGCAGAGCGCATGGCGATTCACTTTTTGAAATTGAAAAACCTTTAACTACCTTAGGGATCGGCGTTGATCAAATTCCGTCTCAAATTAAAAACAGTACTATTTTTACCGGAAATAATTTGGGACAATTGGGAAATGTAGAAGAGCTACCGACAAAAGAAGAAATTGAAAGTTATAAAAGCACACAAAAACGTTTTGCAAACAATGATGAACTGCACAAATTCGCAAAAACATTATTAGAAGGCGGAAAAGTGAAAGAAGCCTGGATGGCCTTATTGGCAAATTAAACCAACAACAATAAAACATTAAACAACTAAACAGTAAAACATAAAACAATATATCATGGAAGTAACAGGAACACTAAA
>JANYCL010000175.1 GCA_025360355.1 Sphingobacteriaceae bacterium | reverse complement strand
GAAAGTAATCAGATCATGACGAGTATCTTTTAATAAACGCCAGTATTCACCCCATACTTTCGCACGTACACCATTAAACAAATTTAAACCGCGCTTCCGTGTGTTATCAAAAATATATTCTAAACGTCCGCCAACATAATTATCATAAATGTTTTTCTTCGGTAAAGAAAAGTCGCCAACAGATGCAAACACGGAACGATCGTTACGATACATGAATGATAAACGTGTTGCGCAAATTTCATTGAATGGTAATTTAATAGAATAGCGGACATCCTGCGTTGTCACTTTTGCAAGCGAACCATAGTAATCATTAATTTTTAAGAACGACTGACGGTGCAAAACTATTTGATGATCTAACAACCGTTTTCGGTTTTCGTAACTTAACATATACTCATTGTCCAAAGAGCCTGCAATTCTGAAACCCGCAACAATTCTTCTGTCTTCAAAAAGATCGCTTAAACCAATTTTAAATAAAGCATTTAATCCCGGATTTAAATAAACAGGATTTGCGCCGCCTGTATAACGCTGATAAGTT
This sequence comes from Sphingobacteriaceae bacterium, assembly GCA_025360355.1. Lineage (GTDB taxonomy): Bacteria > Bacteroidota > Bacteroidia > B-17B0 > Aurantibacillaceae > JAHEYG01. The sequence continues at coordinate 6,525 of JANYCL010000175.1, read as the reverse complement.
GTGCTTAAATAAGAATTGTCTAATTGCGTTACAACATAGTCTGTATAAAATGCAGTAAAATAATTTTCTTGTATTGGAAATCTGAAATCGTTTTGTGTAATAACGCTCTTACTCGTTGTTGTATCGGCTGTTGCAACAGGCTTATCCTCATTTGTATTTTGCGTGTTTTGTGGTGGTTGTTTTTTTTCACCGCTTAAAGTATAATTACTAAAGTCAATTCCTTCTGACTTCCGGAATGAAGTATCTTTTACAGGTGTTTTTGGTTTTCCAACAGCCGCCTGCTGTTTAGCTTTGCGATAAGACATTTTTTCGGGGTCGAAGATCGATTGACGCTCGGATGCCCTGTGCCATGTGTTTTTTAATTCAATTGGCTTTATTTGATCTGCTTTAGCTAAATCAGAAACAGTTAAAACATAACGTCCGTTATTATAAAACACTTCCGCCTTTTTTGTAAAGCGCGAATTAATGTTTTGTTCCATTATGTTATGACTGTAATTTGAAATAACTTTTGAGTTAAAGAAATATCTGAAATGCTCAACTGTATCCACAAAAGAAATACTGCTATCGAACTGCGCAACGAAACGGTTGTAAATTCCATTTTTCTCGCTGAGGTAAGCAATTGTTTCCTTCGAATACTCCTGCGGTTGCGTTTCATTTATATCAGGCGTATTGGTAACGCGGATGGCAATTTGTGATTTTGGATTGTAGGATAAATAAAACAGATCGTTGTTGCGTGTAATTTTGTAAAACACTTTCGCGTCATCCTGAGAACGTATCGTATCCGAAACGCGGTTACTTTCAAAAACAATTCCTGTACTGTTTTTCACGAATATAGGATTGTTGTCATCCCAAATATCATTGGTCATTTGCTCTAAGCCACCGCTGTTCAATAAATAAACATAAATATCAGATTGACCTTTTCCTTTTTTTACACCGCTTAAAACTAATTTTTTTCCATCATGACTAAAAGAAAAACTATTTATTTTTTCAAAACCTGTTATGTTGCGTTTAAATTTTTCTTTCGTAACAACATCGTAAGTATGAAGAATCATTTGGTTTTTCCTCTCGTAGATCATAGCTACAATTTCGTTATTGGGATGCCACGCTAATAGTGGATAATTATAATCCTGCAAACGTTCAACTTTCGGACCAAATTTTACTAAACGTTTATGTTTTTCTTCACCAATTGTATTTACCCAAACTTTAAATTGTCCTAATTCATTTGTAGAATAAATTGCTTTCTGTCCATCAGGACTAACTTTTAAATTATAATAGTGCCTTGTCTTTTTTTGTTTTTGTAAAATGTTTTCTGTTGTTGGAAAAGTTTGTGCAGTATCTTTATGAGTGTAATAACGTCTGTTATATGCTTCACTCATATCGAATATTAAATTACCAACATTCACGCCTGCTCCGCCGTATTGAAAGCCATAATCTGCGCTGCGGCCAATTTTCGTCATATATAAAATGCTTGGTATAACAGCGTCACCAAAATTTTCAGCAACATAATACCACAGTGCATGGCCCGCATTTGCGGCGTCTTTTCCTGTAAGCTGACTAAATTTATCGAAGTGATCATTTTTAATGGCGTCCATTAAATAATTATCAGAATAAGTATCCCATCCTTCAGATAAATATTTTACTAATCCTTTTTTATACCACTCGGGTAAGATCAACAGAGATGAATTCCGTACCATCTGCGCAGCACGTCCGCCATACATCATTTGATCAATCATTAATTCCGCTAATGCGGCACGTATCTGGCGGTCGAGGTCGGCATGACTTCCATTAAAGAAAACATTTATTTTATCACCAATTATATGTGTAACGCCACCCGTGTTACTCATTTCATCTGCAGCGAGACCTAAATTACTTTGTTTGAAATCGTTTTGATTATTGTAAACTAAGATTTGGATTTTATCTTCTACCTGATGATCAAGACGTTTTTCAAGAATTGGTAATTGTCTGTCAACCGAAACCGCAACGTATTGTGCAATTTCTTTTCCGCCGGCGTAGGTATAAACTTTAAAGCGATCGAAATTAAAATAGGTCCAATCGAATTTTTGGTATTGAATTCGGTTTTTTCCGAAATCCATTTGCATGCCATAATAAAATTGCCCGAAAGAAATTTCCGAACACACGACAACTGCAACAACTAACAAAAACCTTTTAAGACTCATAAACGAACCTTAAAGATACGTATTTTTCAATAAAATATTGTGTTTTTAAAGCACTTTAACGAAGTCTGTTAAAAGTCTGAAAACGTCGGAATAATCGGTTAAAGGAAGGGTTTTTTCAACATCAAAAACGTCATGATAAGCCTTAATTCCCCCGAGGGTATAAATGAAAAAACAAGGTACTCCCTTCTCACTGAACCAGTAATGATCACTGTTTTTGGCTTTCCCCCTTTGTTTGATCTCTTTTACATAATGTTTTGCATCATTTACAGATTTTAGTTTCTGGAATTGGTCCTTGAACTCATAAGCATTAACAACCATTATGCCATCATCACCGGTTCCAAGTAGGTCCAAATTAACGAGAAATTTAATTTTAGTGGGGTCCAGCGTTTCTCTATATACAAAATGATACGATCCATCTAAGCCGACTTCTTCACCCGCAAAAAAAAGAAAAACTGTTTTGTATTTGGGAGGATTCTCAGAATAATATTTTACCAGATTTAAAACCATGCTCACACCGCTGGCATTATCGTTGGCCCCGGGAAAGAATGTTTTTTTGCCGATACCTCCAAGGTGATCATAATGTGCCGAGAAAACGATAACGGTATCGTTATTCTGTGTGCCTTTAATGAAAGCGCAGATATTTTTATTGATGAATTTGGTAAGGACTTTGCTTTCGATATCAAATTCGATCCTGTTCAATTCTTTATATTGATTTGTATTTAGAAGTTCTATGCCGCCGAAATTTGTAGAATTGGTAGCTACACTAAAAGTTAGTTTGCGTTTTAAGTTAATTGCGATTGGAACCGGATGCGTTTGCGCTATGTAACTTACACTATCTTTTTTCTGAAGTATGAATTCGCCCCTTATCGTTCCTGTTTCGGGAAAAGGTATAAAATCAATTCCCGGTTTTAATTTTTTGCCATTCACTTTCACATCCATTTTACCAGGAAAAGTATTCACATCAAAATCAAACCACTGATAATATCCGGTAGTAAAAAGCGGCTCTGCTTTAAATCTTTTTAATTCCGATGAAATAAATTTTGCGGCTTTATCTAAACCATTATTCAAATAACCACGACCGTAAAATTCTTTAGAAGTTAATTTTTTAATTACCGAGCGTGCATAAAGAGAATCCTGAGAGTGCTGCCCTTCGGCAAGCTCAGGATGACAAATTAAGAATGATGAAATAAGAATAATGAATAGAAGTATTTTGTTTGAACGGGTCATCCTTAGCTATGCAAAACGCTTATTATTCAACTGAAAAATACGGATCGTTAATTCGTGATCATCTTTCCAGGAATATAATTTTTTTAATTCATCAAGGTAAGTCTGACTTTTTTCTAACGAATCAAATAAATTTAATTGCTCGATCGCTAAATTAAATTCCGTTGTGCTTTTATTAAATAATTCGTTTATCATTCTGAATTTATCGTTCAGTCCCATTTCAATTTTACGCGCTACGTTAACCGTTCCTTCAATGTGATCGTTCGCAATGATGGCATTTGCAGTTTCTTTTATTACAGAAGTTGCAATTGTATCAGTTGGCGTTACGCTATTTGCTTTTTCCATCACTTTTAAGTGAAGATTAAAGCTTGGTGACAATTCTTTTTGTGTTTGAAGGAATTTATAAATGATCAATTCCTGACTCAATGTATCAACAGCTTTTGCTAATTTTTCAATTTCGACAACGGAAGGATGAATGTTCTCATCAATATCGATCAATAAAGATTTTACTTCCAGCGCTGCTAACTTCATCTGTTCAAAAGCCTTATCTGTTGTCATTATTTGTTATTATTTGTGAATAAATTCGCTACTAAAAATAAGTCTTTTAACTTTACATTTAGCGTTTACATATTAACCCTTTTTAAACAATGTTTTTAGAGAATACAACTACATACCAGCGCAAGGGATGGATCGAGGTGATCTGCGGGAGTATGTTCTCCGGTAAAACAGAAGAACTCATAAGGCGTTTGCGCAGAGCACAGTTTGCCAAACAGAAAGTGGAGATCTTTAAGCCGCAAATTGATACACGTTACGACGAAGTAAAAGTCGTTTCTCACGAAGGCCGCGAAATTCATAGTACGCCTGTTCCCTCCAGTTCAAACATTTTATTATTGGTAAATGATGTGGATGTGGTTGCCATTGATGAAGCGCAATTTTTTGATATGGAATTACCGAATGTTTGCAACCAATTAGCTAATATGGGTATCAGGGTTATTATTGCAGGCTTGGATCTGGATTTTCAGGGAAAACCGTTTGGGCCAATGCCTCAATTGATGGCACAAGCAGAATATGTTACAAAAGTACACGCTATTTGCATGCAATGTGGTAGTTTAGCATATGTTTCGTACCGTAAAATTGCTAACGATAAATTAGTTTTGCTTGGAGAAACAGATAGCTACGAGCCATTATGCCGTGGCTGTTATAATAAAATGAATAGTTAAGTGTACACCGCAAAAAAAATATCAGAAATACTAAAAGGGAAACTAACCGGCCCTTCGGCTACGCTCAGGGACCGAACATTCGTTTCAGTTAAACATATAATCAGTGACAGCCGCACAATTACCAATTACGCAGAAAGCATATTTTTTGCTTTGGTGAGTCCGAGAAACAACGGACATAAATATGTAAATGATCTTTATAAAAGTGGTGTGAGATGTTTTGTGGTTTCTGAAAATGTAAAACTTCCAAAAGATTGCGCAGTTATAAAAGTAAAAAATACTTTATCAGCATTACAACAATTAGCAGCGTATCATCGTCAGCAATTTTCATTACCGGTAATTGCAATTACAGGAAGCAATGGGAAAACAATGGTGAAGGAATGGATGTATGCTTTACTAAAAAATAATTTTAATATTTGCCGTAGTCCAAAAAGTTATAACTCACAAATTGGCGTTCCGCTTTCGGTTTGGAATTTGAATAGTGAACATACGGTTGCGATTTTTGAAGCTGGAATTTCTACAACAAAAGAAATGCCAAAGCTTGAAAAAATAATTAAACCGAATATCGGCGTTTTCACAAATTTAGGAGAAGCGCATAATGAAGGTTTTTCAGGCACGAAACAAAAAATAGCAGAGAAATTCTTATTGTTTGATAATTGTGATGTGATCGTTGTGAATGGATTAACATCAAAACAAATTCCCGCGAAATATAAAAAGAAAAAACTAATTTTAATTGGGAAAGAAAAAACTTCTGCGATAAAAATTAAACAGGCTCAAAGTAAAGGAAACATTACAAAAATTGAATTAGTTTATAATTCCAAAAATTATAATTTAGAAATTCCATTTACTGATTCTGCTTCTATCGCGAATGCAATAACTTGTTTTGGTGTTTTAATTGCAATCGGATCAGAACCCGAAAAATATTATTCTTCGTTTAAAGAATTACCTTCCATTGCATTGCGACTCGAAATTAAAACAGGAATTAATAATTGCGTTTTAATAAATGATTTTTATAATTCAGATCTGGATTCTTTACAAATTGCTTTGAATTATTTAAATCAGCAAACACGCAATGCAACTAAAACTGTTATTTTGTCGGACATAGAGCAATCAGGACAAAGTCAAAAGAATTTGTATAAGGAGATTTCGAGACTCTTAAAACAGTACAAAATTAATTCGCTTATCGGTATTGGAAAAAATATTTCAGCAAATGCGGATGCTTTTAATATTGAAAAAACTTTTTTCGAAGACACGAATTCATTTGTAATTGGATTCCATTCTAAAAATATAAAATTCAACAACTCTACAATTCTTTTAAAAGGTGCAAGAAGTTTTGGTTTTGAAAAGATCTCGCAATTGCTTCAGCAAAAAAGTCATGATACAATTTTAGAAATTAATTTAAACAAGCTCACTGAAAATATTAATTACTACCGCAGTTTAATGAAACCTCAAACGCAGATCATGTGTATGGTGAAAGCAATCGGTTATGGCAGCGGCAGTGTTGAAATTGCAAAAACATTACAACACATTGGCGTAAATTATTTAGCAGTTGCTTATGCTGACGAAGGTGTTGAATTACGGAATGCACAAATTAATTTGCCGGTTATGGTTATGAGTCCTGAAGAAGATTCGTTTGAAGATATCATCAATTACAATTTAGAACCGGAGATATACTCCTTCCGTGTTTTAGAATTATTTTGTAAGCAATTAGAAAAAAGTGGTTCAGCGGAAGCTTATCCCATTCACATAAAACTCGACACCGGAATGCACCGTTTAGGTTTTATGGAACAGGATCTTGATGCGCTTGCCACTGCACTTTTAAAATATCCGCAGTTAAAAGTGAAAAGCGTTTTCTCTCATTTAGCAGGTACAGACAATCCAGAACTTGATAATTTTACCAATGAACA
>JANYCL010000158.1 GCA_025360355.1 Sphingobacteriaceae bacterium | reverse complement strand
ATATAGTTAATATTAGTATTCAAACAGAATTTTTAACTTTTGTTTGAATCTTTCTTTTGGTAAAAAGTTATGTTCCAGATCAGCATTCATTGGCACAGGCGTATCCAAACTTCCTTCACGCATAACGGGCGCGTCTAAATGATCAAAACAATTTTCTGTTATCAAAGCTGCTATCTCCCCTCCTATCCCTCCGGTTAAAGTATCTTCATGCAACACAATTACTTTTCCTGTTTTCTTTACTGATTCATAAATAGCTTCTGTATCCAGTGGTGCTAAAGTTCTTAAGTCAATAAGGTCAGCACTAATATTTTGATTCTCATTCAGCGCTTCTAATGCCCAATGAACTCCTAATCCATAACTGACAATAGTAAGGTCATTTCCTTCACGCAGCAATTTTGCTTTACCAAAAGGAATTGTATAATAATCATCCGGCACATCTTCAGTAATACTTCTATATAATCCTTTATGCTCAAAATACATTACAGGATTCGGATCTTCAAATGCTGTTATTAATAATCCTTTTGCGTCAGCAGGAAATGCAGGATACGCAATTTTTAATCCCGGAGTTTTAAAGAACCAGGCTTCATTACTCTGACTATGAAACGGTCCGGCCGCAACGCCCGCGCCTGTTGGCATACGAACTACTACATCAGCATTTTGTCCCCACCTGTAATGACTCTTTGCTAAATTATTTACAATTTGTGTCATGCCTTCGCTTACAAAATCAGCAAACTGCATTTCAACCATTGCTTTATGATCATTGATCGATAAACCAAATCCTGTACCAAGTATCGCCGACTCACATAACGGTGTGTTCCTTACCCTTTCTTTCCCGAACTCTTCAACAAAACCTTCTGTGATCTTAAATACACCACCGTAATCAGCAATGTCTTGTCCCATTAAAACTAAATTCTCATGCTTGCGCATTGCTAAACGCATTCCATCAGAAATTGCATCGATCAAACGTTTATTGGTTTTTGTTCCGTTAACGGGAGTGGTATCTAAAACAGAAAACGGTTTAAATAATTCAGAGATTTCTTTTTCTGTATTTGGTGGAGGTAATGTTTCTGCGAATGCAACTTCCAAACTGCTTTCAATTTCTTTTTTAATATCAGCGCGGAGTTTCTCAACTATCTCTTCAGTTATAACACCTTCATTAATTAAAAACTGCTCAAAATTATTTACAGGATCTTTTTTACCCCAAATTTCAAATAATACTTTTGGTACATATTTTGTTCCGCTGGCTTCTTCATGTCCGCGCATACGGAATGTGACGCACTCTAAAATAACAGGACGAGGATTTTCACGAATGGATTCAGCTAAATTCTTTACAGTTTCATAAACTTTCAAAACATTATTTCCGTCTACAGTTTCGCCATCAATTCCATAACCAATTGCTTTATCGGCAAAAGATTTACATTTAAATTGTTCGTTGCTTGGTGTACTTAATCCGTAACCATTATTCTCGATCACAAAGATCACAGGTAAATTCCAAACTGCAGCGGTATTTATACTTTCGTGAAAGTCGCCTTCGCTTGCACCGCCATCACCACTAAAAACTACGGTTACTTTTTTATCTTTTTTTAATTTATCAGCTAAAGCAATTCCATCTGCAACTCCTAACTGCGGACCCAAATGCGAGATCATTCCCACAATTTTATAATCTTGTGTTCCGAAATGAAAAGAACGATCGCGGCCCTGTGTAAATCCTCCGGGTTTGCCTTGAAACTGTGAGAACAAACGATGTAATGGAATTTCTCGCGTTGTAAATACACCGAGATTACGGTGCATCGGTAAAATAAATTCATCTTTATTTAATGCACTCGCAACACCAACTGAAATTGCTTCCTGACCAATACCACTGAACCATTTTGCAATTTTCCCCTGACGCAAAAGAAGAAGCATTTTTTCTTCTATCATTCGTGGTTTCAAAATATTTTTATAAAGCGTTAAAAGCGTTTTATCCTTTTGCTTTTTGCGATCGAATTTTATTGGTGTTTCGGCGGTAATTAACATAAGACAAAGATAGAAATTGGTTTTATACTAAAGAATTTAGATGATAATTAATGTTGGAAGTTAATATAATAATTGCGGATAATTTGTTACATTTATACAACTAAATCAAATAGCATGAAAAGACTTCTACTTTCATTTGCAGTTATCAGCACTATAACTACTTTTTCTCAAAACAGATTAAGTTTAAATGATTCGTTAATTGGTTTCGATGGGCAATCTATCATTAATTCAGCTGCTTTTAAAGGTATTACTCCTTTAGAAATGCCTGTTTATATCGCGATCAATAAACGTGAATTCATAAATCAGAAATATGATCTAAGATCCGTTGCTCCAAAAATTGATTATGGCAATGTTGCAAAAACAGCTGCAGCTGCTTGTGTAAATGAAGATTTTGAAGAAGCAAGTCTAATCTATTCTGTGCCAAGCAATGTTGTTATTAGTACTTCAAATGCCATTAATGGCTGGGTAATTAATGGTGGCAGTAATTCCACTTGGGGCGCAACAGGAAATTGTACTAACACATCCTTCATGACAGGTCCTCCTAATCCTGTAATGCTGATCGGTCCGGGTGCTGCAGGATTAATTGATCCCATTATTGGTGCTTCATATCCTATCTATTCGGTTTTCGGAGATACAACTGTAAATTATCCGGCGTCATATGCAGCTAACGGTTTCAAGTGTTACGGCGATTGGTTTATACAACTTAATAACTCTACCCCTGGATCAAGTGTCAATCAAATTAGAAAGACTTTTGTTGTTTCTCCATCGAACGTAATTTTTAATTTCGCTTATATTGCAATTGCTAATAACGGACATTGTTGTTGTGATAACGGAGCGGTTTCAATAATATTTAAAGATTGCTTGGGAAATATGTTGGCTTCTGCTTCACAATTTAGCATTACAGCACCTGCAAATCTTGGGTGTACACCTACAGGAAATTGTTCAAGTCCAAGTACAATCACTTCTGTTCCTGCTGCATCTTCAGGATTTTATTTTAATAAATGGGCTAATTCGTCAATAGATTTGACAACTTGGATGGGACAATGCATAACTGTGCAAGTGACTACTGTTGATTGTCCGTACTCAGGTCACGCAGGTTATGCTTATTTTGATGCGCAATGTGCTCCGACGGTTGTAACGGGAATTAATTCTGTAAGCAATAAAGTTTATTACAAGATTTATCCAAATCCAAATGCAGGAAATTTTAATATCGAGATAAACAAAGAAATTAATAATGGTGAAATTGAATTACGAAATATTCTCGGACAAACAGTTCACAAACAAAACATAAAACAAGGAAGCAACCAGATCAAAACAGAAAATTTAGCGAAAGGTATTTACAGTTATTCTGTTTTACAGAATAAAGAAATTGTGAGCATCGGGAAAATTGTGATTGAATAATTTTTTATAAACGGTGACTTCGAGAACCTCAGTCACCGTTTTTATTTATCCTCTTTGAATTTTAAAAAAGTAAGTTCTTTTATTTTAAATCTTAATCCCGCGTAGATCATTCTTCCGTAGATTGGTCCCCAAACCATGCTGGCATCAAAATATTTATTGTAAGGAAGATCGCTTGCTACAATTGGATTTGTTTGCTTGTAGTTTAATAAATTTTCTACACCAATATAAATATGAAATTCCGAACGTTTTATTTTGGCGAGATAAGTTAGTTGTCCGAGCAAATTAAAATATTCCGGCGAATAATTACTTCGTTGATATTCTGTTGGATTTGTTTGTGTATTTGGTAAACGTTTTGCTCCATTGTATTGTGTTGTAAAATCAAATTGCCAATGTTCATTGCGTGTTTCATAACTGAAATTAATAAACGCACGATGGGTTGATACCATTGGCTTTTGTAACAGACCCTGATTATAAGTTACTTTTGTGTCGACATAACGATAAGCTGTCTTTACAAAAAATCTTTTTCGTGGTTCCATATTGAATTCAAACTGCGCTGTATTGGAATATGATTGTCCCTTTAAATTGTAAATTGAAATTTCCTGAGCGTTATTATCAAGATCGATCACAACCTGATTCACAAAGTCAGTCCGGTAAGCATCAATTGTAAAATAAGCATCACGGTAATTAATTTTAAACTTTTGTGTGAAGTTCAATCCGTAATTCCAACCGATCTCAGGTTTTAATCCATAAGGCATTGCAAGATCAGAAGGATTTAAGATCCATTGTCGTGACGATGCCATCAGATAAGCATTATCAGCAAAAATATTAGCAGTGCGTAAAGCTCTTCCGCCGCTTAAACGCAGAATTGAGTTTTTTGTAAATGCAAAACGCATGTGCAAACGCGGAGTATAAAATAAACCGTAATAATTATGATAATCCGCACGGAAACCTGCGACTAAATTAAATTTTTCTTTACGGTTAATTGCTAATTCTGCAAAAGCACCGGCAACTTGTTCTCTTCTGTTGAATTTAAATAATTGAAATTTCTCTTTCACATCGTCATCCATGTAACTCGCTCCTATCTTATAAGTGTTATCAGTTGTTTTTAAAATTCCCTGGAAAATATAATTGGCATAAAATGTTTTTTGTTCAGCTTTATAAATACTATTTCCGAAAAAATTATCCTGCAGATGGTCTAGATAAGATAATTGCAGTCCCATGCTTGTCCCGGGTTTCTTTTTAAATACATAACCGGTTTTACTACTTACTTCCCATTTTTCATTGTT
>JANYCL010000126.1 GCA_025360355.1 Sphingobacteriaceae bacterium | reverse complement strand
ATAGTCCGCGTTACGATTGGCGCGGAATGCATTTGGATGTTTGCCGTCATTTTTTTCCAATATCTTTTGTAAAACGTTACATCGATCTGATCGCTGCTTATAAAATGAATACATTCCACTGGCATTTAACGGAAGACCAAGGCTGGAGAATTGAAATAAAAAAATATCCTAAACTTACTGAAGTTGGCGCATGGCGTAAAGGAACTGCTATCGGAAAAATGTCCGATAATAAATATGACACAATTCGGTACGGAGGTTTTTACACTCAAAAAGAAATTAAAGAAGTTGTTGCTTATGCAACTAAACGACACATTACTATCATTCCAGAAATTGAAATGCCGGGACATTCGCTTGCAGCAGTTGCATCGTATCCTTGGTTATCATGCACAGGGAAAAAACAAGAAGTTGCAAAAACCTGGGGCGTATTTGATGATGTATATTGTACAAAAGATTCAACATTTAAATTTTTGGAAGATGTGTTAACTGAAGTAATAGCACTTTTCCCGGGTAATTATATTCACATTGGCGGTGATGAATGTCCAAAGGCGAGATGGAAAACTTGTCCGAATTGTCAGGCTTTAATGAAAAAAGAAAATTTAAAAGATGAAAACGAACTGCAAAGTTATTTTATAAAACGCATTGAGAAATTTGTGAACAGCAAAGGCAAACAAATTATTGGCTGGGATGAAATTTTAGATGGTGGACTTGCGCCGAATGCTGCCGTAATGAGTTGGCGTGGAACAGAAGGCGGAATTACAGCTGCCAAACAAAAACATAATGTTGTTATGAGTCCGGGTAAACCATGTTATTTCGATCATTACCAAACTAAAGATAGAAGTAGTGAGCCATTAGCAATTGGAGGTTTTAATCCTTTAGATTCAGTTTACAATTATAATCCAACTCCAAAAAGTTTAAGTACTGATGAAGCAAAATTTATCATGGGAGCACAAGGAAATGTTTGGACAGAATATATTTTAAATGAAAAACAAGTTGAATACATGGCTGTTCCTCGAATGATCGCACTCGCGGAAGTTGTTTGGACAAAACCCGAGAATAAAAATTTCGAAAATTTCATTGAGCGTTTAAATAAAAATAGATTGCTTTTAGATATGTGGCATATTAATTATGCTAAATTTTTTCTAAACAAATAAAATAATATGGGAACAAGACGGAGTTTCATAAAAAAGTCAACGCTACTTTCTGCGCTTGCTTTAACGGGTTTACCTGAAATCACAAAAGCTTTTTCGAAAGAAAATTTTTCCGGAGCAGACGATGTAAGAAAACCTGTTGTTATCTCAACATGGAATCATGGTCTGGCTGCTAATGATGCCGCATGGAAAATATTATCTTCTAACGGTGTTGCATTGGATGCCGTTGAGAAAGGCGTAATGGTTACCGAAGATGATCTTACAAATTTAAGTGTTGGTCTTGGTGGTTTACCTGATCGTGACGGTAATGTAACTTTAGATGCCTGTATCATGGATGAAAAAGGAAGATGCGGCGGTGTTGCATTTTTACAAAGAATAAAACATCCGATTTCAGTTGCGCGAATGGTAATGGAAAAAACACCGCATGTTTTAATTGTAGGAAGTGGCGCACAAAAATTTGCATTAGACAATGGGTTTAAATTAGAATCAAAAAAATTAACTCCTGAAGCAGAAAAAGCTTACAAAGAATGGTTAAAGACGAGTCAGTACAAACCTGTTGCGAATATTGAAAATCACGATACAATTGGAATGGTTGCGCTTGATGCACACGGAAATTTATCAGGTTCATGCACAACAAGCGGATTGGCTTATAAAATGAACGGTCGTGTCGGTGATTCTCCAATAATTGGTGCCGGTATGTATGTTGATAATGAAATTGGTGCTGCTTGTGCAACAGGAGTTGGCGAAACTGTTTTGCGTATTTGTGGCTCCTATTTAGTTGTTGAATTAATGCGTCAAGGTGCATCACCTGCAGATGCTTGTAAAAAAGCAGTTGAACGTTTAATTTCCAAAAACCCAAACTACAAGGATGTACAAGTTGGATTTTTAGCTCTGAATAAAAAAGGCGAACATGGCGCTTATGCTTTACAAAAAGGTTTTAATTACGCATTGGCAGATAATACCGGAAATAAATTGTTTGACGCCGATTATTCTTTAAAATAAATGTTTTTTGAAATTGCTTGTTTTAATTTAGAGTCCTGCTTAATTGCGCAAAAAGCCGGTGCTCATAGAATAGAACTTTGCGAAAATTATAAAGCGGGCGGCATAACTCCTTCAGAAAATTTAATTATTGATGCGCGGAAGAATTTACAAATTCCATTATTTGTTATGATCCGTCCGCGTGGAGGAAATTTTATTTATTCAGATGCAGAGTTTCAAAAAATGAAATTGGAAATTCAATTCTGCAAACAAAATAAGTGCGACGGAATTGTTTTCGGCATATTAAATTCAGAAAATAAAGTTGATAAGATCCGCTGCAAAGAACTAATTGAGTTAGCTAAACCAATGCGATGTACTTTTCACAGAGCTTTTGATGAGATAGAAAATCCGGATGAAGCTTTGGAAGATGTTATTAGCTGCGGGTTTTCAAGAATTTTGACTTCAGGAAAACAAAAAACAGTAACACAAGGCTGTGCTTTAATTCAACAACTCATTACAATTGCAAACAGACGAATTATTATAATACTGGGTGGCGGAATTCGTTCATCAAATATTTCAGAAATTAAAGAAAAAATAAACGCAGCAGAATTTCATTCATCCGCCATTATTTCCGGAGAAACCGCTGATGAAACAGAAATCAAAAAACTTTTAGCTACCCTTTGAAAAAATTATTGATAACGATCTTCCTCTTTTTATTTTGCGTTTTTAGTTTTTCGCAAAACACCGAGACGTTTTTAAATTTAAAATGGGAATTCCGTCAAAAAGGAAAAGAAACCTGGTACCCTGCTTCTGTTCCGGGAACTGTTCATACAGATCTATTGGCAAATAAATTAATTCCTGATCCTTTTTTTGGCGATAATGAAAAAAAAGTTCAATGGGTTGAAAATGAAGATTGGGAATATAAAACTGAATTCACGCTTGACGAAAAAACGATCGCGCAACACAATATAGATTTAAAATTTGAAGGGCTTGATACTTATTCTAAAATATATTTAAATGATAAATTATTAGTAGAAACTAATAACATGTTTCGTTCATGGACCATCGATATTAAGAAGAACGCAAAGGAAGGTTCGAATACGTTATTAATTGTTTTTGAATTCGAAGTTAAAAAAGGAAAAGCAGAAGCTGCAAAATTACCTTATACTTTACCGGGCGAAGAAAAAATATTTACGCGTAAAGCACAATACCAATACGGTTGGGATTTTAGTCCGCGTTTCGTAACCTGCGGTATTTATAAACCGATAAAATTAATCACATGGAATACGGTAAAGCTGGAATCCGTTTCTGCATACACCAAACAATTAAGTGATTCCCTTGCTAAAGTTGATTTCATTGTTGAAACAAAATGTGAAAAAGCCGGTTATTATGAAATAAAATATAATTACGCCGACAAAAAATCGAATGAAAGCAGATTGCCACCCCAATTGGTAATTCTAAAACCAGGAAACAATACTTCAACTATCTCTTGTACAATTTCAAATCCTAATGTTTGGTGGTGTCAGAATATTGATAAACGGCCCGAGCTTTACTTTGCGGGTTTCAAAATAAGTAAAGGGGATACCATCATTGATCAAACAGGAATAACATTTGGTATCAGAACAATTGAGTTGGTTCAACAAAAAGATTCTGTTGGCTCTTCTTTTTATTTTAAATTGAATGGTTTGCCGATCTATATGAAAGGTGCAAATTACGTGCCGCAAAATAATTTCTTGCCGGATGTAGAAAAAGATGATTACCGTAAGTTAATTACACTGGTAAGAGATGGAAATATAAATATGATCCGTGTTTGGGGTGGTGGAGCATATCCTGACGAAGAGTTTTATAAAGATTGCGATAAAGCCGGCATTTTAGTCTGGCAGGATTTTATGTTCGCGGGGGCAATGTATCCAAGCGATAAAAATTTTATTGAGAATGTAAAACAGGAAACAATAGAGCAGGTAAAAAAATTCAGAGGCCATCCTTGTTTAGCTTTATGGTGTGGCAATAACGAGATCTCGGAAGGGTGGTATAATTGGGACTGGCAGAAACAATACAAATATTCAAAAAAAGATTCTTTAAAAATTTGGAATGATTACAAAAATATTTTTCAGAAAATAATTCCTGAGATTGTAAAACAAAACGATCCCAAAACTAATTATTGGCCTTCCTCTCCTGAATTTGGCTGGGGACGCAAAGAAAGTTTATTAAAGGGTGATGCTCATTATTGGGGAGTTTGGTGGGGTAATGAGCCTTTTGAAATGTATGAAAAAAAAGTGGGCAGATTTATGAGCGAATATGGTTTTCAAAGTTTGCCTACTATTGAGACATTTAAAAAGTTTTGCGATTCTGCCGATCTAAATCTTAATTCGGTCGCTGTGAAGAATCATCAAAAACATCCGACAGGTTATGAGACCATCACCAATTATATGCAGCGTGATTTTATTGTCCCAACTGAACTTGAAAAATTTATTTACACATCACAATTAGTGCAAGCATTAGGAATGAAAACAGCCATAGAATCTCATCGTATAGCAAAACCTTATTGCATGGGAACATTGTTTTGGCAATTAAATGATTGTTGGCCTGCAACATCATGGAGCGCCATTGACTTTTATAATAAACCAAAAGCTTTTTATTATCACTTAAAAGATCTCTATGCGAATGTATTGATAGCCGTGAAAAAAGAAGATCTTGAATTCAAAATTTATATTGTGAATGATAAATTCAAACAGATAGATGGAAAATTATCCATTTCGATCAAAGACTTCGAGGGCAAAGAACTTTTTACAAACAAAAATGATGTGAAAGTATTTACAAATTCTTCCGCTTGTTACTTTACATTGCAAGAAGAAGACATGATCGGGCTTGATCTTGAAAAAACATATTTATCCTGTGAATTTAAAACTAAAGACGAATCTGTTCAGGTAAAAAAACTTTATTATTTTACGTCGCCAAAAAATCTAAAACTCCTGGCGCCAAAATTAGAGTTTGTCTATGAACCGAAAGACGTTATCATTACTGTTAAATCCAATACCTTAATAAAAAATATTTACATTTCAGATGAAAATGCAACCGACGACAATTATTTCGATCTCGAACCGGGTGTAGAATATAAAATAAAGTTAAAAAAGCCAATAAGAACCATTGAGGAATTAAAGTTTATCTCGCTATACGATATTAATCACTAAATTTGTTGCATTATCATGAAGCGCTTTATAAAAAATTTAATTCCATTTTTGTTGTTCTTCTCCTTACCGTTATTTTTTAACGCGCAAATTAATTATGCGCAATATGTAAATCCATTTATCGGTACGGGCGGACATGGTCATACTTTTCCCGGGGCAGCTCTTCCTTTTGGAATGGTGCAATTGAGTCCTGATACCAGAATTGACGGAAGTTGGGACGGATGCGGCGGATATCATTTTAGTGATTCTGTAATTTATGGTTTTTCACATACGCACTTAAGCGGTACGGGTGTGAGTGATTATGGCGATATTTTATTAATGCCAATGCTGGGAACTCCAAGCATTGATAATAAAGTTTATTCTTCCAAATTTTCACATTTAAAAGAAAAAGCAAGTGCAGGATCTTACGAAGTGATGCTGGAAGACGATAAAATTAAAGCAGAACTCACTGCAACTTTAAGAACAGGCATTCATAAATATACTTTTCCAAAAACTGATAAAGCCAACATCATTTTAGACCTATTGCACCGCGACAAAACTTTGAATTGTAATTTTAAGATCATTGATAGTGTAACGATTTCCGGTTTCAGGATCAGTGAAGCCTGGGCAAAAGAACAACATATTTATTTCATCATAAAATTTTCAAAACCATTTAAAAAAATGGAATATTCCGTAAAAAGAAAATTCCAAACAACACTCAGCGACAAAGAAGAAGCTGATGGCGCCTGTTTTGAATTTAATGTTAACGATGGAACTCCTTTCTTAATAAAAGTTGGAGTCTCTTCAACGAATGAAGATGGCGCACGGAAGAATCTTGAAGCGGAAGCGAATCATTGGGATTTTGAAAAATATAAAAAAGATGCAGAGTCGGCATGGAACAAAGAACTTTCGAAAATTGAAATTGAAAGTAATGACAAAGACAAACTCTCTATTTTCTACACTGCACTTTACCATTGCATGATCCATCCGAGTTTAAATATGGATGTTGATGGACAATACCGCGGCCGCGATAATGCAATTCACACAGCTAAAAACTTTACTTATTATTCTGTTTTTTCGTTGTGGGATACGTTTAGAGCGTTGCATCCATTATTTACAATTATCGATCGTAAACGTACTGCAGATTTTATAAATACTTTTTTAGCGCAACATAAAGAAGGCGGACGTTTGCCCATTTGGGAACTTTCCTCGAATGAAACTGATTGCATGATCGGTTATCATTCTGTATCTGTTATTGCAGATGCTTTTACAAAAAATATTTTTGGATACGATAGTTTAGCAATTTATAATGCCATGAAAGCAGCTTCAAACTATACAGGTTACGGCGCGCCTGCGTATTCAAAGCAAGGTTATTTGCAAATTGATGATGAGCATGAAAGTGTTTCAAAAACTTTAGAATATGCTTACGATGATTGGTGTATTGCTCAAGTTGCTGAAAATTTAAATCAGGGAAAAGATTATGCGATTTATATTAAGAGAGCGCAATCCTATAAAAATTTATTTGATTCCTCAACAGGCTTTATGCGCCCAAGAAAGAATGGAAATTGGTTGAGTCCTTTCGATCCTGCCGAAGTCAATAATCATTTTACTGAGGCCAACAGCTGGCAGTATTCTTTTTTTGTGCCGCATGATATTTACGGATTAATAAAATTTCAGGGCGGTGATCAAGCCTTTGAAAAAAAATTGGATGATCTGTTTAATACCGAAAGCAAAACAACAGGAAGAGATCAAGCGGATATTACAGGATTAATTGGACAATATGCACATGGTAATGAACCAAGTCATCACATGGCTTATTTATATAATTACGTTGGGAAACCACAAAAAACAATTCAGAAGGTTCAACAAATTTTAAATCAGTTCTATAAAAATGCGCCGGATGGTTTAATTGGAAATGAAGATTGTGGTGCAATGAGTGCATGGTATGTTTTAAGTTCTATGGGAATTTATCAGGTTTGTCCTGGCAAACCGGAATACGTTTTAGGTTTACCTTTATTTGAAAAAATAAAAATTCATTTAGAGAATGGAAAAGTTTTTGAAATAGCATCACCAAAAACTTCTGTCGGTAATGAAACAAATGAAGTAACAAGTGTAAGTTTAAATTCAAAAAGTAATGTACGCTCCTTTGTTACATACGATCAAATTTATAATGGCGGATCATTGGTATTTAGTTTCGCTCCTAAAAAAGGAATAAATAATTACGGACAAAACAAAATAATGCGGCCCATAACAGGAATTGCAGAGAATTTAATTATTCCTGCGCCAATTATTAAAAGTGAATCCAAATCCTTTAAAGCAAAACAAACCCTAACTCTTGAAAGTGTTCAAAGCGGCACGATCATGTACACCGTTGATGGAAGTGAGCCTTCCGGAAAATCAAAAATTTATTCTAAACCTTTTACAATTGAAAATTCCTGTGTTGTGAAAGCAAGAACTTATTCCGATACAAATAGCAGCGAAATAACAAATGCACATTTCTTTAAGGCACCGAACAATTACAAAATTACTTTGAATTGTAAATACAATCGACAATATACCGCAGGTGGTGATGACGGAATAATTGATGGGATCTATGGTACAACAAATTGGAGAAAAGGTGAATGGCAAGGATATCAGTCGCAGGATTTTAATTGTATAATTGATATGGGAATTTCTAAAACAATAAAAGAAATAACCAGTAATTATTTACAGGATTCACGTTCGTGGATATTATTTCCAACTCAAGTTGAATATTTAATTTCAGAAGATGGTAAAACTTTCACTTCTGTAAAAATTGTTCCTAATAAAGTAATTACCGATGATTATGAAGTTTCTTTAAAGAAAATAAGTTTCAATCCGGAAAAACCAATAAAAGCACGTTACATAAAACTCATTGCCAAAAATTACGGAGCGCTTCCTGAAGGCCATTTGGGTGTAGGTGGTGATGCCTTTATTTTCATTGATGAAATTGAAATAAAATAAATTATGATCAGAAAATTTTTGCTATTTGGATCTTTAGTCATCGTGCTTAATTTAGTTTTCAGCTCTTGTACTTTGTTCAAGAAAAATATTTCCAAAGAAGTTATAGTTGCATTACCGGATACATTGTTCACTGCCTCTATCGGCTCAACTGCCATGTATACCAAATACACAAATACATTATCCTCACAGCAAATTGTATCTTCTTTTTTGAAAGGATTTGTAAACGAATCTAAAAATACTGCTAACGTTAAATTTCAATTTGGAACCGAAGGCGCTGATTATCTTTTAAAAATAAAATCATTACGGATTTCCGAAACTAGTAAAACGGAAAAAATTAATGACACTAAATCAGCTTATAACGGACAAGAAGTTCTTTTAAATACAGTAGAGGCATATGCTGATCTTGATATTACTGAGCTTAATCATCCTGAAACAAAATTAAATTCATGCTCTAATAGCAAACAACGTTCAGAAAGTGAAACCAATAATAGAGACCTTGGCGATCTTGTTACCGGTGCAAATAAGGATCACACTAAATACCACACTAAACTTCTGTCTGACAACATAGCGATAAGCCTTGCTGAGGATGTAGGGAGAAGAGTTTGGGTTCCTATCACAAGAAGGATCAGTAAACAAGTTAATTAATATTAACAGTTACTAATCATACAATAAACTATTGTATTTTTGTCAAGTATGAATTCCGGTCTTAAATACTGTAATAGTCTGACTTCTTATTCAAGATTTCTCACTCGTGAAGTGAAGATCGGCGATATGTTAATTGGCGCACATCATCCGATCATGATCCAGAGTATGACCACAACAGATTCGATGGATACAAAAGCCACTGTTGAACAAAGCATCCGGATGATAAAAGCCGGTTGTGAATTAGTTCGCATAACTGCGCCAAGTTTAAATGAAGCAAAGAATTTAGAGGTCATAAAAAAAGAATTAAAAGCACAAGGTTACAATACGCCTATTTGTGCTGATATACATTTTACTCCGAATGCTGCAGAATGGGCTGCGCGTGTTGTAGAAAAAGTCCGAGTTAATCCCGGCAACTACGCTGACAAGAAAAAATTTGAGACCATTGATTATACCGACGCAGGTTACGAAGCAGAATTAGAAAGAATAAGAACACGTTTTACTCCACTTGTAAAAATTTGCAAAGAGTATGGCACTGCGATGCGCATTGGAACAAATCACGGTTCGTTGAGTGATCGCATCTTGAGTCGTTATGGTGATACGCCTTTGGGAATGGTAGAAAGTGCTTTTGAATTTTTACGGATCTGTGAAGAAAATAATTATCACAACATTGTAATTTCCATGAAAGCCAGTAACACACAGGTGATGGTGGAGGCCTACCGACTGTTAGTCGCAAAAATGATAGAAACGAACCGCAACTATCCTTTACATTTAGGAGTAACTGAAGCCGGTGATGGCGAAGATGGAAGAATAAAATCAGCAGTTGGTATTGGGACATTATTAGAAGATGGCTTGGGAGATACGATCCGTGTTTCATTAACTGAAGAGCCTGAATTTGAAATTCCGGTTGCAAAAATTTTAGCAGATAGA
>JANYCL010000113.1 GCA_025360355.1 Sphingobacteriaceae bacterium | reverse complement strand
CTATTAAAGCTTGTGTTAGTTTAACAGCGCGTTACATTACCGACCGCCATTTACCGGATAAAGCCATTGATGCTTTAGACGAGGCAGGTTCTCGTGTTCACATTACCAATATTAATGTGCCTCAAAATATTCTTGAACTTGAAAAGAAAATGGAGGACATAAAAGAATTAAAGAATCAAGTTGTTCGTTCTCAAAAATATGAGGAAGCTGCAAAACTCCGCGATTCTGAAAAACAATTATTAGCACAATTGGAAACTGCTAAAAAAGCATGGGAAGAAGAAACAAAACAAAACCGTGTTACAGTTAGTGAAGATAATGTTGCTGAAGTAGTGAGCATGATGAGTGGTGTTCCTGTTCAGCGTGTGAATCAAAACGAAAGCGACAAGCTTATTAAGATGAACGAACTTTTAAAAGGTAAAGTTATCGGACAAGATGCTGCACTTTTAAAAGTAGTAAAAGCAATTCAACGTAACCGTGCCGGATTAAAAGATCCAAATAAACCAATTGGTTCATTTATTTTCTTAGGTCCTACAGGTGTTGGTAAAACACAATTAGCAAAAGTATTAGCGCGTCATTTATTTGATAATGATGACGCGTTGATCCGTATCGATATGAGCGAGTATATGGAGAAATTTGCCGTTACACGTTTAATTGGTGCGCCTCCGGGATATGTTGGTTATGAAGAAGGCGGACAGTTAACTGAAAAAGTTCGTCGCCGTCCCTACTCTGTTATTTTATTAGATGAGATCGAAAAAGCTCATCCTGATGTATTCAATATGATGTTGCAGGTTTTAGATGATGGTCAATTGACAGATAGTTTAGGACGTAAAATTGATTTCAAGAATACAATTATTATCATGACATCTAACATTGGTGCGCGACAGTTAAAAGATTTCGGACAAGGTGTTGGTTTTGGAACTGCGTCAAAGACAGAAGGTGCTGATGAACATTCGAAAGGTGTAATTGAAACTGCGTTAAAACGTGCTTTCGCTCCTGAATTTTTAAATCGTATTGATGATGTGGTAATGTTTAATTCCTTAACACGTGAAGATATTCACAAGATCATTGATATTGAATTAGGAAATTTATTCGGTCGTGTAAATCATTTAGGTTATCAAATTAAAATTACTGATGCCGCGAAAGATTATATTGTAGAAAAAGGTTACGATGTTCAGTATGGTGCTCGTCCGTTGAAGCGTGCTATCCAAAAATATCTTGAAGATCCAATGGCTGAAGAGATCATTAAAAATAATTTAGCTGAAGGTGATGAAATAGAAGTGGATTATGATAAAGAGAAACAGGAAATAACTGTAAGCACACATAAACCTAAAGCTAAAAAAGGCAAGAAAGAAGATAAAGCTTAAAAAGTAGAAAGTTAAAGGTGAAAAGTTAAAAGTTAGAGCCCTGCGCCCTTCGGCAAGCTCAGGATGACTCTGAATTCCAAATTGAAGCCCTCACTGAAAAGTGTGGGCTTTTTTATTTCCTCTTATGATGTTAGTCAAGCTCACAACAAACAATATTTTTTTTCGGAGGACAGAGTCATGGTGAGCCTGCCGAACCATAAGTGATATACCTTTTTATTTAGCCCTGAGCTTGACGAAGGGCTTTCGTTTGTATATTTACTGCATGAAAAAAATATACTTCCTCTCCTCTTGCAGTACTTGTGCAAGGATCATTAAAGAATTACAATTAGAAAAAAAAGGATTTAAATTTCAGGATATTAAAACAGAAAAAATAACTCCTGCGCAATTAGCAGAGATGAAAGATAAAGCCGGAAGTTACGAAGCATTATTCAGTCGTGTTGCTTTAAAATATAAATCACTCGATCCAAAACCTTCAACTGAGAATGAATACAAGAAATTAATTTTAGAAGAATACACTTTTCTAAAACGTCCTGTAATTTTAATTGGTAAAGAGATTTTTGTTGGGAATAGCCCGAAGAATGTTGCGGCTGCAAAGGCGGCTTTGTAATGGTGGTTTCGACTCGCACAGGCTTGCACACTTGCAGCTCAACCACCGAGTATTCTAAACAAATTTCTTTTTATGAACCGGTGCCTGAGCTGCCTGCGCCTGGCTTGTGCGAGTCGAAGGCACATTACGTGATATTTACTTAAAAACCGAAATAAATCCTTTATCAGTTCCGTATTTTCCTGTACAACTCGATCTGTAACGCGCCACCCAAAAATAAGTTCCGTTATCTAAATTGGTTGGTTGCCATTGTTCAGTTGGGTTTGTAATTTTGAAACGTTCCCTACCCCATCGGTCGTATAAA
>JANYCL010000112.1 GCA_025360355.1 Sphingobacteriaceae bacterium | reverse complement strand
CTTTCCTAGATAAGTAAAGACACCCGGCAAAAATTTCAATTTTTCAAAACTGTCGATCTGAAATGTATCCGGTGGTTCCCAAATTAAAGTTCCGTCACGGTCTATAAATAAAATTTTTTTCATTTGTATTGTTTTAATGTTTTTAATAATAGTTCGTTTTCTTCTTTTGTTCCAATAGTGATCCGTAAGCAACCTTCACATAACTCTATTTTACTTCTGTCGCGAACAATAATTTGTTTGGACACTAAGAAATCATAAATACTTTTGGCGTCAGTTGTTTTAACCAATAAAAAATTTGCTTCGCTTGGATAAACTTTTGCTACAAAGGACAAAGTGCTTAGTTCAGTTCTGAGTTTTTCTCTTTCTGTTTTAATTATTTCTATAAAACCGACAACTTCATCTTTTCTCTCCAAAGCTTTTAAAACAATTTCCTGCGAAACTGCATTAATATTATAAGGGGATTTTATTTTATTAAAAAGAGAAATTATTTCCGCAGATGCGAAAGCCATTCCTACTCTTAAACCTGCCATGCCCCATGCTTTTGAAAAAGTTTGTAGTAAAACGAGATTTGGATAAGCACTCAGCTTTGAGATCAAACTATTGTAATTTGCAAAGTCAATGTATGCTTCGTCAACAACAACTATTCCGGTAAAATTTTCAAGAATTAATTTTATGTCATTCCATTTTACGCCGTTTCCTGTTGGGTTATTCGGACAACAAATAAAAATAAGTTTTGTATTAATATTAATTCTTCTTAGAACAGTTTCGGTATCTAATTGAAATTGTTCTGAGGTAAGAGGGACCTTTATAACATTCACGTTATTGATGTTTGCGGATACTTCGTACATTCCATAGGTTGGAGGACAAATTATTACATTATCGATTCCCGGTTCACAAAAGGTACGGAAAAGAATGTCAATGGCTTCATCACTTCCGTTTCCTAAAAAAATATTTTCAGAAGGGATATTCTTTAAGGTGCTAATCTTTTCTTTTAATTTCAATTGCAAGGGATCTGGATACCTATTGTAGCCTTTACTTAATGAATTTTCATTTGCATCTAAAAATATTCCATCCTTACCTTTATATTCATCACGGGCAGACGAATAAGGCTTCAAACTTTTAATATTGTCTCTTACTATTTTACTTAATTCAAACATAGTTTTTAATTCATAATTCAACATTCATCATTCTAATGCTTACTGCATTTTTGTGAGCATATAATCCTTCGGCTTCAGCCATTATTTCAATTGTTTTCCCTAGGTTACTAATTCCTTCCTTACTTAATTTCTGGAAAGTGATTTTCTTGACGAAACTATCCAGAGAAACACCGCTATATGCTTTTGCATTTCCATTTGTAGGAAGTGTGTGATTGGTTCCTGACGAGTAGTCGCCTGCACTTTCGCAAGAATAATTCCCTAAAAAAACAGACCCTGCATTGATGATTTTTTGTGAAAGTTCTTCTTCATTTTTGCATAGGAGAATTAAGTGTTCTGGTGCATATTCATTTAACAGATCCATCCCTTCATTTAAATTATTTACGAGAATTGCTTTACTGTTCTTTAATGCAAGTTTTGCAATTTCTTTTCTTGGTAATTGTTCGATTTGTTTTTCTAATTCAGAATTTACATTTGCAATTGCGTTTTCATTATTACTCACTAAGATCACCTGACTATCCACTCCGTGTTCTGCTTGCGAAAGAAGATCAGCTGCTACAAATTCAGGAATGCAAGTTTCATCAGCAAGAATTGCTAATTCAGAAGGACCGGCCGGCATATCAATGGCAATACCTTCTTTATTTACCAATTGTTTAGCACAAGTTACGTACTGATTACCCGGACCAAATATTTTATATACTTGAGGAATACTTTCTGTACCGTAAGCCATTGCCGCAATTGCTTGTGCGCCTCCGACTTTAAATATTTTATTTATTCCAACTAATTTTGCAGTAAATAAAATTGCCGGATCAATATTTCCATTCTTATCACAAGGCGTACATAAAACTATTTCTTTGCATCCTGCTAATTGCGCAGGAACTCCAAGCATTAAAACTGTTGAAAAGAGTGGGGCAGTCCCGCCCGGAATATACAATCCAACTTTTTCTATCCCAACTGATTTTCTCCAGCATAAAACGCCTTTTGAAGTTTCAATTACTTTCACCTCTTCTTTTTGGAATGCATGAAACTTTTCAATATTATTTTTTGCAATTTGAATAGCTGTTTTCAATTCCGCACTTATTAGATTTTCAGAATCAATTAATTCCTGTTCTGAAACTTGTAATAAATCTAATTTTACTTTATCAAATTGAAGAGCATATTCTTTTAAGGAAACATCACCGTTCTGTTTTACATTTTTGAGAATGAAATTCACAGTTTCTTCCAGTGAGGTAGAGTCAATTGTGGGTCGCTTAAGGATTTCTCCACAAGTATTTTTACCCGGATATTTTATTGTCTCTAACATTATAGTATCATTTTTTCTATTGGCACAACTAATATTCCCTGCGCGCCATTTAGTTTTAATTTTTCTATTATTTCCCAAAATTTATTTTCTTCAACTACAGAGTGAACTGAGCTCCATCCTTTTTCGGCCAAAGGTAAAACGGTCGGACTTTTCATTCCCGGCAAGACTTTACAAATAGCATTCAATTTATTATTTGGAGCGTTTAATAAAATGTATTTATTGCTTTTAGCGCTCCGCAAAGCTTTGATACGGAATAATAATTTATTTAACAGTTCAGTTTTTTCTTTACTTAATTTTTTATTTGCGATTAAAATGGCTTCAGATCTTAAAATAACTTCAACTTCTTTTAGTCCATTACTTAATAAAGTACTTCCGGTACTAACGAGATCACAAATAGCATCTGCTAATCCAATTCCCGGTGCAATTTCTACACTGCCGCTTATTTCGTGTATCTCAGCTTTTACTTTTTCTTTTTTTAAGTACTTGGTTAAAATGTTAGAGTACGAAGTGGCGATTCTTAATCCATTTAAGTCTTTTACTGACTTATAATTTTTCTCTTTAGGAAAAGCAATTGACAAACGACATTTTCCAAAACCTAAACGGTCAATGGTCTCCACCTTTTTATTTTTTTCTAGGAGAACATTTTCGCCTACAATTCCGATGTCTGCAACTCCATCTTCAATGTATTGGGGAATATCGTCATCCCTCAGAAAAAATATTTCAAGTGGGAAATTATCAGCGTCAGTCTTTAGTTTACTGAGACCGTTATTTATATTAATGCCGCAGTCCTTTAATAA
>JANYCL010000209.1 GCA_025360355.1 Sphingobacteriaceae bacterium | reverse complement strand
GCTGTATTTATTATTACGCTTGCAGCAACTGCAGGTTTAACTTCTGTAATGTTAGTAATGATGCTTGGACAAACACGCATATTCTTAGGAATGGCTAAAGATGGTTTAATGCCTCCGTTTTTCAAAGCATTGCATGGTACATTTAAAACGCCGCACAAAAGCACGCTTTTGGTAGGTGCTATTATATCTATAGTTGCATCTGTAACACCAATTGATAAGATCTCTCAAATGTGTAGTATGGGTACGCTATTGGCTTTTGCAATGGTGTGTGTTGCGGTAATGATGTTGAGATATAAAAAACCTGAATTAGAAAGACCATACAGAGCTCCTGCGGTTTATTTGGTTGGGACATTAGGCGTATGTTTCAATTTATTTTTAATGTGTTTCGTTCGTCCTGAAACATGGGTTGCATTTATGATCTGGGGTGTAATTGGAATTGCAGTTTACTTCTTGTATAGCAGAAGAAAAAGTAATTTGCATAATCTGCCAAAGTAAAAACAAACATTATAATAAACAAAAAAGCCTGACGATCCCGTCAGGCTTTTTTTATGAATACAAAATTGAATTAAATTTCTTCGTGTTCCAGATCCGGCTCAAAAATAAATTGTTTTCCAAGTACGATAAATAATGCGCCAATAGATTGTTCTATTATCTGCCAGAAAAAATCAGTCATTAAATAAGTAGAAGTTACGTTTTTTGTAAACGAAATGTGCAGTACGGTCATGATCGCGAATAAACTAACGCCAACAATTAAAGCAGAAAGAAAACCACGAAAAACATTGCTATCAAAATAACTTAAAATTTTGGTCTCGAAAACCCGGTATAAAACGTAAGAAATAACTAAATAAGCAAAAGCTGAAAGTATAACGAACCAGAAAATGGGAAACTGAATTTGCTTAAAGTCGTTCAATATTAAACCGTGCCATACGTAAAATGCAACATACATCGCAATTGCGCCTATGATCCAACTTAAATAAAAACGTAATGTATAACGCATTTGAGTAATTAGTACAACACTTTGCAAAGGTAACAAAAACAAAGAAATTACGCAAGTTAATGCTTGAATCTAATTGTTTATCAGTTAGTTAGACTACTCGATTTTGAAAAATAATTGAGCTTCCTTAGGTTTAGAATGGTGATAGTAAATAATTATTTCTTTCCCTGATCTTGTTTGAACAAACAATTCGTAACACTTACCATTAAAAAAACAATTGATAACGGTTACGCTTATATCAGCTTCTTTTTTTGTACAGTCACTAAATTGACTCGGTCGGAGCAATGCGCGTTTTTTGGTTTTGTAATATGCTGATGTTTTTTCAAAATCGGTATATTCAATCACGTTATAATCGCCAAGTGTTTTTGCGATCTTTAAATTTTTTGGTTTGTAGTAAACAGATTCCTTGCTTCCTATTTGTGCAATCTTTCCGCCGATCACCAAACCAATTCTATCAGCATACTTTAAAGCTTCTTCGGCTTGATGCGTAATTAAAATTACACCGCAATGTTTTTTTTGAGCTTCGTGAATTATAAAATCAAACAATTTATCTTTTAAAATTTTATCCAAATTACTAAACGGCTCATCCAATAATAATAATTTAGGAAAAGCAGTAAGCGCCCTTGCAATGGCAACACGTTGTTTTTGTCCGGATGATAAATTTTTTGCTTTGAGATGTTTAATACTTTCCAGCTCTAGCAATTTTAAAATTTTACGATTGCGTTTTTCTTTATAATCATCCGTAAAACCAATAAGCATATCTTTTATGTTTTCCTCAACGCTATGATTATCTAAAACATAATAATCCTGACTAACCAATTTCATATCCGGATAACCGGGAATTAAATTGTAAGATGGTCCGAGTACTTTTTGTTTATTGAAAATAATTTCGCCTTCAGAGATATCTTCCAATCCATAAACACATTTTACCAATGTAGTTTTGCCTTCTCCGCTCGGACCTAACAGCGCAAGAACTTCGCCATCGTTAACTTCAAACGATACGTTAGTGATGCCTGCAAATGCGTTTTGATTTTTGTAATTAAAGGATATGTTTTTAACCTTAAGCAGATCAGTTTCGTAACAGGGTTAAATAACTTTTGAGTTTGTAGGTTTGTCCGTCGAAGCCTGTTGCTTCAATAACATAAAAATAAGTTCCGCTTTCGCAAAGTGTTCCGCTGGTTGTATAGCCATCCCAAAATCCATTAATAGTATCCCAGCCATAAAGAAAATTTCCATAGCGGGTATAAACATTAACTTTTATTGAACTGATACCTCTTGCAATAGGTTTGAAAATATCGTTAATGCCATCACCGTTAGGCGTAAATATATTTGGTAAAGTAATTCCTGATGAATCAGCAATATAAAAACTATAACTTGAAGAATTGAAACATCCATTGCTGTTCAAAGCAACTAACGTAACAGTATATGCACCTGCCGCGGTGTAATTATGAACTGCGTTAGTTGTTGTATTTGTTGTCGGAGTTTCGCTATACCCCCAGATATAACTTGTGGCACCGGTAGAAAAATTAGTAAGATCGATCTGATTTGGAAAACCAACGGTTGTTAAACTTGCCGAAAAAATTGAAATTGGATTTACGAATGCTGTAACAATATTTGTTGTTGTAACCGTACCGGAAGCATTTGAAACAGTTAAAGAAACAGAATAAACTCCCGCTAAAGAAAAACTAACGCCAACTGAAGGCTGCAATGTGCCCGAAACATAATTTACACCTGTTGCCGGATTAATGGTCCAGGAATAAGCGGTAGGAGTATTAGTGGTGGTTGAATTAAAAATAACTCCTTGTCCGGTGCAAATTGTACCTGACGGCGATATAATTACAGCCGTAGGAGCCTGAGCAAACGCTAAAGATCCTGATAATAAAAACGCAATAGAAAGTAGCTTTCTTAACACATTATAAATTTACTAAAAAATCTAACGTGTTTACCCCATCGGAATACTCAGTAATAACAGGCTGTTGTGAATAACCGAAGGGGGTAAATCCCTCTTCTTTGCCTACTATACACTGCAAATTATCTTTATTATCGGTAAGATATTGTTTTACCTCTTTTTCCGACTCAAATTCCTGGTAGAACAAAACAGAAACAGGCGAAAAAAGGCCCATATCTTCTTTAATGATCAGAAAATTGTTATCTAAAAATTTCGCTAAACTCAGAAGATAAATAGCGCGGTTATAATCGTAATTATTACCGTATTTATTATTACTGTGTACGAATTGGTAGTCAAAAACGGCTTCAAAAAGAGGATCAAAAACATATCCTTTCGGCACTAAAACTTTCGAAACATTCCTGCAGCCTAAACCAAAATACAAGAAAATATCGCGGCCCAATTTTTTGAGATCCTCAGCGCTTTCTTTTCCGGTGAGTACAGCGACTGAAGTTCTGTTCTTACGAATGATGTGCGGATATTTTCCGAAGTAATATTTAAAATGCGTAGCTGTGTTATTACTTCCGGTTGCAATTACGGCATCAAAGTTAGTAAGTTTAGCTTCGCTGAATTTTATGTTTTCCCCAATAAGAGGTTGGTAATGTTCCAATAGTTTTATAAAAAAAGGCATTAAAACATTATCATCCGACGATAATTTTACCAATACATTATGTCCGCTTAATAAAACGCACATGAGATCATGAAAACCAACCATTGGAATGTTCCCTGCCATAATAATGGCTACGGTTTTTTTATTTTTTGGTTCGGGGATGCCTTTTGTAAAATCATTTAAAGACTTTTCATCCAGCATGCAGGAAATGTTCGCTATGGCATCTTCCACAAATTCCTTTATAAACCATCCGTTATAAACGTTAGCACCTGCTATTAACTGGTTAAGTCCTTCATGCAAAGGCCTCTCCTTTTCATCCCAGCCCCGATTGTTCTCGGGATCGCTAAAATGACGATTAATAAACAAACCGCATTTAACAAAAGCCTCTTTCCGCTGTTCTAAATTCATAATAACTCAGTATATTTGTGGTCTGTTTTGATAATATCAGAACCGAAAGCAAAACTAAGTAAAATGGCAATTAGAATTACAGATGAATGCATTAATTGTGGGGCCTGCGAACCGGAATGTCCGAATAATGCTATTTATGAAGGCGGGGCAGAGTGGAGATTTGCGGATGGAACAGGCGTGAAAGGTATGTTTAAAGGAAAAAATTCCGGGATAGAAGCAGGAGCTGAAGATCCTCAAACGCCGGTATCAATGGATTTATATTTTATTGTGAGCGATAAATGTACCGAGTGTAAAGGTTTTCACGATGAACCGCAGTGTGCTGCAGTTTGTCCGGTTGATTGTTGCATTAAAGATGAAGACAATGTGGAAGGTGAAGAAGAATTATTAAAGAAAAAAGAATCATTGCATTTATGAAATTGCAATTTGTTACCATATTATCTGTTTTAGCATTATTTATTTCCTCTTGCCATTCTAAAAAAG
>JANYCL010000207.1 GCA_025360355.1 Sphingobacteriaceae bacterium | reverse complement strand
TGGCAAAGTTATGGTATGTTCAATCAACAGCCCGGAGTTGGTGGTAATATTACTTGGTGTCCAAACGAAAATATAAAAATGTTAACTAACAATTATTATGGAGCTGATGCTGCACTTATTCCTTCACGCAAAAGGTTTCATTCAGATAATAGTTTATTGATAAGATACTTTAACAGGAAACAATCTAAAGGAATTAGTCAAATGGCATTTTCTTTAACAGGTGATTTTGGATTTGAAAAAGGTGGCGGAGTGAATGGATTAAAAAGTGATCTTGATACAACAGGAGGAAGAGTTCCTGCCGGTCCGGCGCAATATTTTGCAAGTATTATGTTTTACAATAGAATTTGGTTTGCTAAAAATAAATTTGCGTGGACAATTGGTGGTGGCTATATGCAAAACCCCGGACGTTACTTAGTGCTTTATCCAACTGGTCAAGCTAGCCCGTTGCCAAATGCAAACAACCCAACATCAACCGCTGGTACCTTTCCTTACAGCGCAAATCCGGGCGATCAGTTTACCGGGTATGATTATTCTACCAATATTGATTGGCAGCCAAATAAACATATACAGTTTCGCTTAGAATATGTACATCGTGCATCAAGCGTTCCTTATTTTGCCGGACATGGTGGTGTAACATCACCAACAGGTTACCAAACTTCAGCTTTAACACCTGATTGGAAACCAGATTTAATTAAGTGGGAAGACAGGATAATTTTTGCGGTTTTGTTTCGGTTATAGAACGCAATAAATATCTGGAATTAATATCCAAAATTTTTCAATCTGTTATCATTGCTTCGCCAGTCTTTATCCACTTTCACAAATAGTTCGAGGTAAATTTTTTTATTGAAAAATTTCTCCGCTTCAATTCTGGCATTGGTTCCTAATTTTTTCAAAGCTTCGCCTTGATGTCCTATTATAATTCCCTTTTGACTATCGCGTTCAACTAATATATCAGCTTGAATTTTAATGATTGTCGGTTCATCTTTAAATGAATTAACAGTTATTTCTACGCTGTAAGGAATTTCTTTATTGTACTGCATTAAAATTTTTTCGCGGATAATTTCGCTGATAAAAAAACGTTCTGATTTATCCGTAAGCTGGTCTTTATCATAGAACGCGTCACCTGCAGGAAGTAATTCAACGATCTTGTTCATTATCTGATCGAGATTAAATTTTTCCAAAGCAGATATAGCAAGAATTTGCGCGTTTGGCAATTTCACTTTCCATTCAGCAGCTTTTTGTTCTACTTTCTGTTGTGTTGCTGCATCAATTTTATTGATCAATAATAAAACAGGTGTCGATGTTTTTTTTAATTTCTCAACGTATTCAGGTTCCAATTCAATGTCTTCAAATACATCAGTAATCAATAAAAAAACATCTGCATCTGTTAAGGCACTAATAACAAACTGCATCATTTTCTCTTGCAATTTGTAATTGGGTTTTAAAATACCCGGCGTATCCGAAAAAACGATTTGATAATTCTCGTTACTAACGATACCCATAATGCGATGACGGGTAGTTTGAGCTTTGGATGTAATTATACTTAACCGCTCTCCCACCAATGCATTCATGAGCGTTGATTTACCAACATTAGGACAACCAATTATGCTTACAAAGCCTGATTTATGAGGGGTTTCGCTGATGTTTAAAAAATTAATTTGTTTTACAAAGAAAGGAAATATATCTTTGCCCCCGAATTAAAGTCACTTACATCTTTCAACAATAAATACCCTGAAAGATAAAAAATATAGTGCGGGATAGAGCAGGGGTAGCTCGTTGGGCTCATAACCCAAAGGTCGGATGTTCGAATCATCCTCCCGCTACCAATTCAAATCCGGGTCTTAAACGACTCGGATTTTTTATTTTAGGGAATATTTGGTTTATATATTATACTCTCAAACGAAACATAAAAATTATATAGGCTTTACAACTAACCTTGTTGAGAGATTTTATTCTCACAATATTTATGGAAAAGATAGCACAAGATTTTATCGGCCAGGGATTGTTATTTATGTTGAATTTTATACGAATAAAGCAGAAGCGTTGAAGAGAGAAAAATATTTTAAGTCAGGAAGAGGTTCAATTAAGAAAAATGAACTGATAAAAGAATACTTAACTTATTGTGCTCATACCCTTCCCTAAGGAGAAGGGCGGATGTTCGAACGTGTCCTTCTACGAAGTGGAAGGATCATCCTCCCGCTACCAACAAAAAACCCAGACATTTGTCTGGGTTTTTTATTTCAATACTTTAAGGTTACTTAAACTCCGTCGGTTTTTTTATCTCAGGATTTTTTGGCAAATTTTTAACGATCACTTTTTGGAATGCATCTTTTTGAGTTGCGTATTCTTTTTGCAGATCAGTTATTGACTCTAAATGTGTTGAATTAGGTTTCGATTCCATTCCGCAAAATGAGCCGTACAATTTAGAAACTTTTTCACGTAAACGTTCTTCATCAGCAAAAATTGAAGTTTTTTTAGTGGCCATGAATTCACCTTTCACTTTTTGTAGGTCAGCAAAAAACGTTTGTGCATTTTTATTTTTCGCATAAGCGATCGTATCTGCTTTTAAACTTTTTTGAAAAAAAGAAATACTATCGATCGTATTATTTACATTATTATAAAGCGTTTGTACTTCCATAGCTTTTTCGTAAACTAATTTTCTGTCTTCAAAGGTCAGATCTTTATTTGCAGTATCGTGAACGCATTTTACAGTGCTTGTATATTCTTTGTCTTTCACTTTTACTTTAATTGTATAAACACCCGGTAAAACCATTGGTGCTGTAAATCCTGCACCATCAAATTTTGTACTTCCTGCTGCAACTTTTGGAGGCGTGCCTCTTAAATTCCAAGATATTCTGTTAATACCTTTTCGTATTCCGCCAGGCATTGTTTGTAATAACGTTCCTTTATCATCGTAAACTTCAACAGTAATTTTTCCGGTTGCTAAACGTTGTTTTAAGTAATAATTAATGGTTGGAATAGAGGAGGGGTTCCATGCATTCCATCCACCTGATGTTTCCGGACCACCCCAACCGTATTTACCATTGTTAAGTGTAATGTCAGGTGTTTGGAATAAAAACATATCCTGCTCCCATGTTTCTTTTGTTAAACTACGCATCGGACGGATATCATCTAAAATAAAAATTCCTCTGCCGTGTGTTGCTACTATTAAGTCGTGTGTTTTT
>JANYCL010000089.1 GCA_025360355.1 Sphingobacteriaceae bacterium | reverse complement strand
AAGAAAGGGAGGTTTAGTAACTCTTCAAACCAACAAGCGTGAGCGTCCATTCCAAATGTTAGCAGCGCGTACTATTGGTTTATCACGTGCTGATAATGGAATTAAACCTGTTGGTTTAGAAGGTGCCTTTGATACGGTTTTAAAAGGAGAAAGTGGTCGTCGTTTAAAACAAAAAATTGCAGGCGATGTTTGGCGCCCAATTAACGATGATAGCGAAGTGGAATCAAAAGACGGAAGCGATCTCTTTACAACCATTGACATAAACATCCAGGATGTTGCGGAACATGCTTTATTAAAAACATTAGTAAAGAATAATGCATCATATGGTTGTGTTGTTTTAATGGAAGTAAAAACGGGAGAAATAAAAGCCATTGCTAACTTAACGCGTGGTGGCCAGGATTCAACCGCTTATTATGAGAATTTAAATTATGCTATTGGTTATGCTACAGAACCTGGTTCAACATTCAAGTTGGCTTCTATGTTGGCTGTTATTGATGATTACAATGTTTCTCTTGAAGAAAAAGTTTTTGTTGGTGATGGTAAACAAATGTTCGCGAATTTAGAGATGAAAGATTCGCATGCACCAGCAACACCAACTTTAACTGTTCAACGTATTTTCGAAACATCATCAAACGTTGGTGTAGCGAAATTAATTACAAAGTATTATTCTAAAAATCCTCAGGCCTTTATTGATAAGCTAAACTCGTTCAATTTAAATAAACCACTGGGCTTACCAATTCCAGGCGAAGGCATCCCAAGAATTAAACAAACTAAAAATAAAGATTGGTATGGAACTTCATTGGCGTGGATCAGTCATGGTTACGAAAGTTTAATAACACCATTGCAAATACTAACACTTTATAATTCAATTGCTAATGGTGGAAAAATGGTGAAGCCAAGTTTCGTGCGTGAAATTAAACGTAATGGCATCGTCGTAAAAAAATTCGGTACGGAAGTTATAGCTGAACAAATTGTAAAAAAGGAAACTGTAGCAAAAGCAAAATTATTAATGGAAGGTGTTGTAAAAAATGGTTCCGGAAAGGGATTGAATATTACAGCATTTAAAGTGGGTGGTAAAACAGGAACAGCAAAAATTTCTAAGAATGGTAAATATGAAAAAACATACCAAGCTTCCTTCGTAGGTTATTTCCCCGCTGATAATCCATTATACACTTGCATCGTAATAATTAACTCTCCAAGTAATGGTATTTATTATGGAAACGTTGTTGCAGGCCCGGTTTTTAAAGAAGTGGCTGAAAAAGTTTATTCAGGCAGTTTAGATTTTATCGAACCAATAAATCAAAATCCGACTTTATTAACGAAGTCGCCTGAAACAATTAAAACACAAAGTAAAGAATTAGCTAAAGTTTGTACTTCGTTGGGAATTCCGAATAGAAATAATGTGGAAGATAATAAATATGCAAGCAAGAATACCAGCGATAGTACAAAAGTAACATTGGTAGAAAACAATTTAGAGAGCTTACTAAAAAAAGGAGTTGTTCCAAACTTACAAGGCTTATCTGCAAAGGATGCATTGTATTTATTAGAGAACAACGGATTTAGTGTAAGGTTAGTTGGTGTTGGAACCGTAAAGAAACAATCTATTGAAGCAGGTAAAAAATTCAATAAAGGCGATAAAATAAGTTTGATACTAAGTTGAAACTCTTAAGCGAAATATTATATAAAGCAAGGATAGAAGAAGTAATAGGTTCTACACATACTGCTATTTCTTCAATCACGTTCGATTCGCGCAAAGTAAAAAAAGATACTTTGTTCGTCGCAACGCGTGGTACTGCAACCGACGGACATAAATTTATTGAAACAGCAATTGAGGCAGGAGCAGCTGCAATTGTTTGCGAAGAAGTTCCGGAAGTGATGCGCGAGAATATAACGTATGTAAAAGTTACGGATTCAACTCATGCATTAGGTTTCATGGCTTGCAATTATTTTGATAATCCATCAGGTAAATTAAAATTGATTGGTGTTACAGGGACGAATGGAAAAACGACTACCGTTACTTTATTATTTAATTTATTCAGAACACTTGGACATAACGTTGGTTTATTATCTACCGTTCAAAATAAAATTAACAACACAATAATTCCTGCTTCTCATACTACACCTGATGCACTAGCACTAAACGAATTATTAGCTGCAATGGTTGAACAAGGTTGTGAATATGCATTTATGGAAGTAAGTTCTCATGCAGTAGTTCAAAATCGTGTTGCGGGAATTCAGTTCGCTGGCGGTGTGTTCAGTAATATTACTCACGATCATTTAGATTATCACAAAACTTTTGATGAGTATATAAAAGCTAAGAAAGGTTTTTTTGATGCTTTACCTGAAACCGCTTTCGCCCTCACTAATAAAGACGATAAGAACGGAATGGTGATGTTGCAAAATACAAAAGCAAAGAAATATACTTATAGTTTATTAAATGTTGCCGATTATAAATGCAAGATCATCGAAAATCATTTAAACGGATTGTTACTCCATATTAATAACCAGGAAGTGTGGGTGAAACTAATTGGAACATTTAATGCTTATAATGTAACAGCTGTTTATGCTGTTGCACATTTATTAAAACAAGATCCTATCAATATTCTTACAACTCTCAGTAATTTAAATTCTGTTGAAGGTCGTTTTGAATATGTAAAATCTTCCGGTGGTGTTATCGGTATTGTAGATTATGCTCACACACCTGATGCTTTAAAAAATGTTTTAGAAACAATAAAAGATATACGTACCGGTAATGAACAAGTAATAACACTAGTTGGTTGTGGTGGCGATCGTGATACAACGAAACGTCCGATCATGGCAAGTATTGCTTGTCAGTATAGTAATAAAGTTATTCTTACTTCAGATAATCCAAGAAGCGAAGATCCGGAAGAAATTTTAAATCAAATGCAAAAAGGGGTGGATGTTGTTGATGCAAAAAAAACATTGCGGATCGCCGACAGAAAAGAAGCAATTAAAACTGCACTAAGCTTGGCTAAAAAAGGAGATATCATATTGATTGCAGGCAAAGGTCACGAAAAATACCAAGAGATAAAAGGTGT
>JANYCL010000070.1 GCA_025360355.1 Sphingobacteriaceae bacterium | reverse complement strand
AATATTATCGGCACCGGTTTTTTCAAACCAAATATTTCTTCAATGGTGGGAAGATTATATAAAGACGGCGACTCAAGAACAGACGCTGGCTTTTCTTTATTCTATGCCGGAGTTAATTTGGGCGCACTCATTGGCGGTTATCTTTGTATAGCCATTGGTAAACGTGCACTTTTTGCAAGCTCAGTTCCTGAAGGTTTAGAATGGAATGTTGCATTTGGACTCGCTTCCATTGTTATGTTCGTAAGTCTGATCACATTTATTTACACACAAAAAAGTTTAGGGACAATTGGTAATTCTCCCATCGCACATCTTGAACCTAAAAAGAAAAAACTTTATGAGTTACTTACTTATGCAGGTTCACTTGTATTAATTCCTATTGTTATTACCATGGTTTCTAAAACCGAATATACTGATTGGTTCATGTATATTATTGGTCCGCTCTCCATAATATATCTTGTTTTCGAAATGCGGAATTATTCCTGGACTGAAAATAAAAAATTAATTGCTGCAATTCTTTTCATGTTCTTTTCCATTTTTTTCTGGGCTTTTTTCGAACAGAGCGGCGGTTCGCTTAGTTATTTTGCTGCAGATAACCTTCATAGTTCCGTTTGGGGAATTGAATTGGATTCGAATAGCATAAACAACTCAGCTAATTCATTATTCGTAATTATGTTTGCAGCGCCACTCGGTATTTTATGGATCTGGATGCACAAAAAGAAAATTGAACCGAACACAATTGTAAAATTCGGGCTAGGTTTTATTTTTCTTGCAATAGGTTTTTATATTTTTTATTACACACGTTTTTTCAGCAACGAAAACGGAGTAACGTCCTTGGGTGTATTCACATTCGGCTGGTTCATTATTACTTTTGGCGAATTGTGTTTGTCGCCTATCGGTATGTCGGTTATGACAAAATTATCCCCGCAAAAATTACAGGCCGTTGCAATGGGCATGTGGTTCTTAGCAAGTGCATACGGACAATATTTTGCAGGCTTATTAGGTGCCAATATCGCAGAAGCATCTGAGAATTCAACCAATTACGAAAAAATGATGGTTTATACCGAGGGTTATAAGCAATTAGGACTTTACTCTCTTATTATTGGAATAGCGGTGATAGCTATTTCACCTATCATGAAAAAATTAATGGGAGGTGTTAAGTAATACCAATTCTTGATTGAAAACAGACCAATATAATTTTATAAACCTGTTTTCAATCTTAGAATCGTTAATGCCGATCGCAATATGCAAAAAAATGGAATAATTCATATTGT
This sequence comes from Sphingobacteriaceae bacterium, assembly GCA_025360355.1. Classification (GTDB taxonomy): domain Bacteria; phylum Bacteroidota; class Bacteroidia; order B-17B0; family Aurantibacillaceae; genus JAHEYG01. The sequence goes on along the minus strand of JANYCL010000070.1, from coordinate 6,272 downwards.
GCATCGGTATAACCCGAAAATTTTACTAATTTTACTATAGCAATGGATTTAAAAGAAAAGGTTCTCGAAATATTAGAAAAAGAAAAGTATTCGTTCAAAGATCTTGCAGAGTATGTGAGCATGACCGAAGAAGCTTTAACCACAGCACTTGAAACAAAACGTTTAGAATTAAGAACGCTTGAATTAATTTCGAAAGGTTTAAAAATTCCATTATATAGCTTTTTCCGTTCCAACCAACCGTATTTTAATGCAAACGAAAAACCGTATTACATTAATAAGTTGTATGATGATGATGAGCATAAAGATGAGACAGATCTGAACAGTGAAATTACCTTACTTAAAAAAATGCTCGAGCAAAAACAAGCGCAGCTGAATAAATTAAAATAAGATGAATCCCCGAGTCAGTATTTTTGTATTTTTTACTTTCATTCTCTTTTCCTGCAGCACAGAAGTTAAAGAAGTTCCTGTTGAATTAGCACCCGCAAAAACTTTAGCATCAGAAACCGATACCTTTTACAGTGGTCGAAATTTATTATGTATTGCAGATACTTCTGAGATGGTATTTAAAAAAACATTTACTTCTTCTCTTGATACATCTGAATCAAATAACATCAAACAAAATTCTGCATTCGTAAAACGTAACGGTGATACACTTTCCATCACCCTTGGTAATTCTAAAATAAAAACTTTAATAAATGAGCCTTATAAAGAAGGTGCAGATAATTTAACCGAATACAAATATCTCGGAAAAATAAGATCGATTGATTATCATCTAATTTATGTCGGACTTTATGAAGCCTTTACTTATTTACTTATAAATAATAAAACCGGGAAAGAAACTTTTTTATGCGGAGTGCCGGCAGTTTCTCCAAACAAAAAATATTTAGCTGCATCATGCTGCGATCTGCAAGCCGGATTTGTTTTTAATGGAATTGAAATGTATGATGTAGAAAGTGATTCATTAAAACTAAACTGGAAACGCGAATTGACTAAATGGGGCGCAGACGAACTTACTTGGTTAGATGACCATATTTTAATACTTAAAAAGCAAAGATTAGATTCCGCCAGTCAGGATTTAGTTAGCTCATACATAAAGCTTTCCTGCGTTGGAAAATAATTTCCCTTTAATAATTCAGCAATTTTGATATATTTGTATTAACCATGTTATTAGATTTTTTATTTACTCTTCTCCTTGTTTTTCTTAACGGATTTTTTGTCGCCGCTGAATTCTCTCTAGTAAAAGTGCGCTCATCACAATTAGATCTAAAAATCAATAAAGGAAGTAAACGTGCAAAAAACGCTAAGACCTTAACCGAAAAATTAGATTCCACTATTTCCGCAACACAATTAGGAATTACTTTATCGAGTTTAGGTTTAGGATGGATCGGAGAAGACGTTGTAGCTAGTTTAGTGACTGCGATATTTTATAAATTTGGAACAACACTTTCTGCCATAACCGTTCATAGCATTTCTATTCCTGTTGCGTTTGCGTTAATTACTTTTTTACATATTGTATTAGGTGAGCAGATCCCTAAAATGGTGGGAATTAAATTTTCATTACAAACAGCAATGCTGATCGCTTTACCGTTACGGATCTTTTATTTTGTGTTCAGACCATTCATTTGGTTACTGCATAAATCTTCCGGAATATTATTAAGACTCCTTGGCATAAAAGGTTTTGATGATGAAGTTCATACCGAAGAAGAATTACGTTTAATATTAACTGAAAGCGAAGAAGGCGGCGCAATTAAACCAAGTGAGAACGAATTGATACAAAACGTTTTTGATTTTGATGACCGCATTGTAAAACAAATTTTAGTCCCAACAAACCGTGTTGTTTCTTTAGATGTTGAAATTGGAAGAGATGAAATGATAAAGCAGATCATTGAAGAAGGTTTTTCTCGGATGCCTGTTTTTTTAGGTGATATTGATAATGTAATTGGTATTGTACATAGTAAAGATCTTTTAAAAGCAGTAGTTGAGAACAGATTCAAAACCATAAAAGACATTATGCGTTCGGTACATTTTGTGCCTGAGAGCATGAAAGTAAATGAATTGTTGCGCGATCTTCAAAAACATCATATACAAATGGCGGTTGTAACCAACGAACGTGGTGCTACTGCCGGAATAATTACCATGGAAGATATCATCGAAGAGTTGGTTGGTGAAATTCAGGATGAACACGATGAAGAAAAACCTGATGTAGAAAAGAAAAGTGATACTGAGTTTATTGTTAATGCACAATCGAGCATGGTTGATGTTAATAATGTTTTACCTGTTGCGTTACCGGAAAGTCCGCATTACGAAACTGTTTCTGGTTATGTAAATTATGTTTTTGGAAGGATCCCTCCAGAGAATGATAAACGCATTAAAGATGGTTACGAAATAACAATTCTTAAACGCAATAAACAAAACGTTGAGAGTATCCGACTTAAGATCGTACCTTAAAACGTCTCGACTTCGCTCGACCTGACAAAAATGAATATCAACCACCGGAATATTTTTTTACATAACGTAGCGCAAACTTCCCCTACTCCGCTTGGTTTAGAAATTATAAAAGCAGAAGGTATTTATTTAACCGATGTAAACGGAAAAAAGTATGTTGATCTTATTAGCGGAATTTCGGTAAGTAATCTCGGACATTGTCACCCAAAAGTTGTTGCTGCAATAAATGATCAAACTAAAACCTATATGCACTTAATGGTGTATGGCGAGTATGTGCAGCATCCGCAAACGCAATATGCAAAACTGCTTACTTCATTGTTACCTTCTAATTTAAATTGTATTTATTATACTAATTCAGGTACAGAAGCAACAGAAGGCGCTTTAAAATTAGCAAAGCGTGTTACAAGAAGAACAGAAATTATTTGTTTCAAAAATTCCTATCACGGAAGTACTCATGGTGCTTTAAGTGTAATGGGAAATGAAGAATACAAAAGTAGTTTCAGACCCTTGCTGCCGGATGTAAAACAATTAGAGTTTAATAATTTTTCTCAGCTTGCTCAGATCACAAACAAAACAGCTTGTGTTATTATTGAGCCTATACAAGGTGAAGCCGGCGTACATAAAGCGAATACTGAATTTTTAAAAGAGCTCCGCAAAAAATGTGATGATACTTGCACACTTTTAATTTTTGATGAGATACAAAGCGGTTTTGGAAGAACAGGAATGTTATTTGCGTTTGAGAATTATAATGTTGTGCCTGATATTTTATTAATTGCGAAAGGCATGGGCGGAGGTTTACCCATTGGTGCTTTTGTGTCGAGCGGAAAATTAATGAGTTGTTTAACCAATGATCCTGTGCTCGGACATATAACCACATTTGGCGGCAATGCAGTTTGTGTTGCAGCAGCAAAAGCAACTCTTGAAGTTCTGGTTGAAGAAAAATTATATTTACGTGCCGATGAAATTGAAAAAGTTATTTTAGAAATGCTGGTACATCCGAAAATAAAAGAAGTTCGTTGTGTTGGTGCTTTATGCGCAGTTGAATTTGGTGATGCAGCTTTAAACATTGACATTATTAATGAATGCATCAAGAAAGGTGTGATCACGGATTGGTTCTTACATTGTCCAACAGCTATGCGTTTAGCTCCTCCCTTAATTATTACAAATAAAGAATTAAGGGCTTCACTTCAAATAATTTTGGAGATTTTAAATAACGCCTAATCTCGATTTACAATCAACTAATTAACAATCAACAATTTATAATTTTTAAATTGCTACAAAACATAGCAACACATTGCCTGAATACGTAGTAACTTTGTTTTGTAATAATACTCCCAGGAGTTATAAACCAAAAGAAAGATGAATTATTCAGTTGTACATTTAAACAAAATGGTTTACGAGAACCACGAGGTGGTTAGAGTAGATTTTTCCTACAGTGAGGAATTAGTGCAATCCATTAAAACTTTACCGGGCGCCAGATGGAGTAAATTATACCGCACGTGGTATGTTGAAAAACGCGCAGGTTTGCTTAACGAAGTTTTAAATTGCTTTAAAGGCAAAGCGTATTTAGATTATAAAGCCATAAAAAATGAGCCTTTATTAAACGCTGCTCCAGTTCTTACAAAAATAACTTACGGAACTCCAATGCCCGAGCCAAGTCGCCTAACAAAAATTCAAGCCGCAAGAGCGAAGCAATACGCGTTGTTTATTTAATTGAGTAATCTGTCATTCCGAAGCTTTAGCGAGGAATCTAAAAGAATATGTTCGATCATAAGTATTTCATTTATATAATTACCAATTATAATAAGACGGTTCTTTACGTTGGTGTAACGAATAATTTGGAAAGGCGTTTGACTGAACATTTTTTGAATCGCGGCAATTCCAATTCCTTTACAGGGAAATACAGTTGTTTCTATTTATTATATTATGAATCCTATAAATATATTTATGATGCTATTGATAGGGAAAAAGAGATCAAAGGTTGGAGCAGAAAGAAAAAGGAAAGTCTTATCAAAAAGGAAAACCCGAATTGGAATTTTTTAAATTCAAAAATAATGGTGTGGCCTCCCTGCGAAAAGGATTCATCATCAACTCTTAGATCCTTCGGTGCAAGCACCTCTGGATGACAGTTCCAAAAAGGATAGACTAAACCCTACTCAATTCAATCACCGTTATCTCCGGCCAAATTCCAAGCCTTCCAGGATAACCTAAAAAGCCTAAGCCTCTGTTAACATATAAGTATTGATTGTCTTGTTTGTACAAACCTGCCCATTGTTTATATAAATATTGTACCGGACTCCATTTAAAACCAGGGATCTCAATTCCGAATTGCATGCCGTGTGTGTGACCACTTAAAGTTAAATCCACATCCGGATATTCTGTGCGTACTTGTTTATCCCAATGAGAAGGATCATGACTCATTAATATTTTGAATTTATATTCTTCAGTTCCTTTATGAGCAAGATCCATTTTACCGTAGCGGTGAAAATATTTTCCTCCACCCCAATTCTCAATTCCTAACAAAGCAATTTTTTCTCCGTCTTTTTCGATAGCAACATGTTCGTTCAATAATAAACGCCAGCCTGAATCGGCTTGAACTTTTTTAAGTGCTGCTAAATTTTCTTTTTTTTCTTGTGATGTTGGCCAGGTAACATAATCTCCGTAATCGTGATTTCCCAATACAGAAAAAACGCCGTATGGTGCTTTCAATTTTTTATATTCTTCTAAAAAATCTTTTGTTTCGGTTGAAACATTATTTACAAGATCGCCTGTAAATAAGATCATATCTGCTTTTTGCTCCATTACGATCCCAAACGCTTTTTGAATTGGCGACGTGCTCATGAACGAACCTGTATGCATATCAGATATCTGAACAATTTTAAAACCATTAAAAGCTTCAGGCAAATTTGGTGCGGTAACTTTTACATTATGTACACGGTATTTGTATGCACCACGAACCATGCCATATAAAAAAGAAATAGCCGGTATGATAGTAAATGTCATTGCGATTTGACTAATAAATTTTATCCGGCTAATGCCAGATCCGGTCATATCAGCAGTTGTTCCAATTTTAAAAACAACTTTAAAGATCCAGCGGAAAATTCTGATCACATCATCAATAATTAAAAAACTTACTCCGAATAATTTACACACCACTAAAACAAGGAACATCGACGATATGAATCTGAAAAAACCATGCCATTCAGGTGGCGGATAAAACATGCCTACTAGTCCGAACAAAAAATTAATTGCGAACAGTGTGTAAGCTGTATACATGAAAATATTTCTGTTGCGTGGCGTGAAATCGCGTGAAAATGTTTTTACAGCTTGTAAAAAATAAATTTCGATTACAACAATGATGACAAAGAATATAAGGAAGCGTAAAAACATGACGCAAAATTACCGTATTACTGAATATAAAGCTTGATTTTTGTGATTTTTTATGGAGAAAACAAGTAATAAAAAAACCCTGAAGTCTTTCGTACTTCAGGGTTTAATATAGATCAGTTTAAGACTAGAAATGGAAGTTTAAACGTAATTGACCAGAAGGAGATAATGCTAAATTGTAACTAGCACTATTTTGTGGGTTGTTATCAGTATCTAAGATCATTTGCATACCACGTTTTGCAGTTACAGTGATTGTAGATGCTACTTCATTACCTGCAGCGTCAAGACCTTCAGCTTCATAAACAGTTTTAGATTTCGTGTTCAAAGCTAAACCAAGACCCCAACCGAATTCACCACCGATTGAAATTTTAGGTAAAACAAAATATTCAGCTCCAATAAAAGCACGAACACCTAAACCAAATTGTCCACCTGGTTTATCT
>JANYCL010000040.1 GCA_025360355.1 Sphingobacteriaceae bacterium | reverse complement strand
AGCATGTAAAGACGGAAAAATGTCAACTCGGTATAAGAATTAGTACAGAAGAAGAGCCTTCTTTTGCATTCTATTCTTCACGCCTCGGGGTTCGTTATAGTGATATCATGACCTTATATAAAGAGAAGATACAAAGCAACCCAAAGTTCGAACTAAAGCTCCTGCATTTCTTCATTAACAACGGTATTAAGGATACTATTTACTACTGGACCGAGCTAAACAAGTGCCTTAGTATTTACTTGGAACTAAAGAAGATATGTCCGACCCTCGATTCTCTTAATATCGGAGGTGGAATGCCAATTCGCACATCCCTTGGTTTTGAGTATAGTTACGAATATATGATTGAGGAGATAGTTGCACAGATAAAAGCTTTTTGTGTACAAAATGAGATCGACGAACCGAATATATTCACTGAGTTTGGCTCTTATACTGTAGGAGAAAGCGGTGCTACATTGTATTCAGTAGTTGATCAGAAAATGCAAAACGACAGAGAGAGATGGTATATGATTGACAGTTCTTTCATCACTACTTTACCTGATACCTGGGGAATTAATCAGCGTTTTATTTTATTAGCGATAAACGATTGGGATAAACCTTATGTACCGGTAAGCTTAGGCGGATTAACTTGTGATAGCATGGATTATTATAATAGTGAAGCACACACCAATCAAGTTTTCTTACCGCGAATAGAAAAAACAGACAAACAGCCATTGTACGTTGGATTTTTTCATACGGGCGCCTATCAGGAAGCATTAAGCGGATATGGCGGAACACAACATTGTTTAATTCCTGCACCAAAACATGTTCTTATTGATAAGGAAGACGACGGAACAATTACAACACGTTTATTCGCGAAAGAGCAAAGCTATAAGTCAATGCTTAAAATTCTTGGTTACTAAATATGAAGTGATCTTTGATCTACTTCATATTAAATCGATGTTGAAAATTTTAGGCTACTAATTTTTTTCTTACAAAACCATTCTCGTCTTTTTCTATTGAGGAAACAGCAATTTTAGTTTTGTTAGTTTCAACTGCAAATGAATTTGCTGTTATTTCAATTTGATCTTTCTTGATCCATCTTTTTACTGGAACTTTATAAACACGGAATGTAACGTCGTAATTTTTTAAACGGTTAATTCCTGTTACAACAAATTTTTTCTGCATGAAAGCAGGAGTAGTTCTTACCATGTGCGCTTTTGCAATTCCGAAAGTCAAGATCATTAAAGCAATTGTAATTATTTTTTTCATTTTCTATTCGTTAGGCTTAATGAATGTCAAAATCCGTGCCGACACAAAATACTGACAAAACAAAAGCCCGACCTTGACAGATCGGGCTTTTAACCTATAAAACAATAACTAATTACTGACGTTTGTGCAGTTTTTCGCTAGATACAGTTAATTTTTTACGTCCTCTTTTACGACGTGCTGCTACAACCCTACGGCCATTTGCTGTTGACATACGCTCACGAAATCCGTGTTTGTTTCTTCTTTTTCGCTGCGATGGTTGGAAGGTCCGTTTCATTGTATTTTATGTTTAAATATTCGTTTTTAAAATGGACTGCAAATATAATTAGTTTTTGGTATATGACAAACAAATAGGCCATTTTAAAGTAAAAATGCGATAAAAACGTCTAATTTAGGGGCTTAAGAGGTAAAATCAGATACCTTTGTCCTTCAAAATTAATTCAATATGGCAAAAGCCAGCAAGCAAGCACGCCAGGGAAGCACAGTTTCCGTTAAGGAAAAAGAGGAGTTGCCGAAAGCAAAACTAAACGCCGAGAACTTTAAAAAGTCCTTTAAATTATTTCATTATTTAGGTCGTAATAAATGGAAATTTATTGTTGGCATGATCTTTTTGGCGGCAAGTGCGGGTGTTGGACTTTATTTCCCGATGATCTCAGGAAAAATGTTTGGAATTTTTGGTGAAGATGGAATAAGCGCAGAAGTTTTACAGGAAAAATTAAAAAGTACAGGCTTTATTTTATTGATCTTACTTTTAGTGCAAGGTGTTTTTTCTTTCGGACGAGTGTATATGTTTTCGCAGGTCACTGAAAGTATTTTAAAAGGTTTGCGCGACGATACGTTTCAGAAAATGGTTCAAATGCCAATGAGCTTTTTTTCTAAAAATCAAACTGCAGAATTATCAAGTCGCATCGCAACCGACATAAATGTTATTTCTGAAGCTTTCACTATAAATATTGCTGAGGTAATTCGTCAGAGTATTGTAGGTGTTGGCGGTATGGTTTTAATTATTGTAAATGTAAAATGGGAAGTAGCTAAATGGTTTATTTTTATTATCCCGCCAATTATTGCGATCGCTATTTTTTATTCGCGCAAGATCCGGAAATTTTCAAAGAACTTTCAGGATAAAATTGCTGAATCAAATGTTATTGTGAACGAAGCTTTAGTTGGGATCAGCAGTGTAAAATCATTTACTAACGAATTGTT
>JANYCL010000025.1 GCA_025360355.1 Sphingobacteriaceae bacterium | reverse complement strand
CGGAATGATCAAGGTGAAAAGTGAAAAGTTAAAGGTGAAAAGTTTAATGTTAGCGCTTTGCGTTTTTTTCTCATCGTGTGATAATTATTTTAAAAACGATTACAAAGATAACTCCCCTACGTCTGGGAAATTAAAAGTGTATTATAGCGAAGGATTACAACTTCATATAAAAAATCAGGCTTTTACTTTCTGTTCACTCTATCCGAATGCAATTGTGGAATGTGTTCCCGCTTGCGAATCAGAGATCATTGATGCTTTTTTAAAAGATAGCTGTAAAGCCATTATCATTAATCGTTTGTTGGGAGAAAATGAAGTTAAAGCTTTCGATCAAAAACAATTGCATCCCGCCTATTCTCCGCTTGCAAAAACCGGAGTTGCTTTGATCACATCCGTAAATACAACACTAAATAAATTGACAGTTAATGAAATAAAAAAATTATTGTCAGGTGAATTATCAATTAAAGATTCTTTAGGAAATATGATCTCACCTATTGCTGTTTTGGATACAAAATGTTCGTCCGCTTCGCATTATTTGCTCGACAGCATAATTAAAACAAAGCAGTTCGGACCAAAATGTTTTGCAGTAAATAACACTTCTGAACTTCTTCAAAAAATTGCAGCGGATCCAAATCAAATTGGTTTTATTGATTTTGCATGGATAAGCGACAGAGATGACTCGATCTTCAAAGCTTATCAAAATAAAATAAAATTTATTGCAGTAGGAAGAACGGATTCAATTTATTTTGAACCCAATCAAAGCTCATTTAAAACAGGAGAATATCCTTTTACACGCACCATTTATTTATTGAGGAGAACCGATGATTTTAGTCTGGCAAAAGGATTTGAATCTTTTATGGCCGGCCCCAAAGGACAACTTACTTTTTTAAAACAAGGTTTATTACCAATACGTCAGGCCGAACGGATCATAGAGGTAAAAATGGAGCCAATTAGTGGTCAAAAATGAAGAAATCTGGTATAAAAATGCACGATTTTAGGTCGTTACTATTTATTCCGAAGCTAACCCTTAAAATATGCTAAAAAATATCCGTTTTTAGTAATTGGCACTTAACTTGCATTCTAATAATTGTATTAAATTTGAGACTCAAATTCATGGATATGAAAACTAAATTATTGATCGCTTCACTTACTATTAGTGTTTTTGCAAATGCACAAACTTTAAATGACATTATTATTAAAACCGATAACGAACGTTATGAAGCAGCAGCTTCCGACTTTGTTACTTTAATAGGTAAAGAACCTGCAAAAGGTGAAAACTATTTTTACTATGGTGAGAATTTTTTCAAGAATGACGATTTAGATAACGCGAATATTCAATATCAAAAAGGAAGTGAAGTAAATGCAACCAATCCTTTAAATTATGTTGGTTTAGGAAAAGTATTGTGGTATAGAGGGAAAGAAGCCGATGCAAAAGCCATGTTCTTTAAAGCTGCAACTTTAGGTGCAAATAAAAATGCTGAGGTAATGCGCAAAACTGCTGAAGCTTATATTTACGCGCCAAATAAAAATTTAGACGAAGCAATTACTTTATTAAACAACGCCATTAAACTCGATCCGAAAAATTCGGTGAATTATATTTTATTGGGAGATGCGCAATTAGAAAAAAATCCAACTGATGGAAGTGCGCCAATTAAAAGCTATCAGAAAGCAAGTGAATTAAATCCGAAATCTACTTTAGGTATTTTACGTGAAGGGAAACTATATCAGCGCGGACGCAATTATAATTTAGCTTTAGATTTTTATAATAAAGCAATTGGTATCGATGCCAACTTTGCTCCTGCTCACCGAGAGATCGCAGAAGTTTATATGATGGCCGGAAAATCTTCGAAAGCAATAGAAAGCTGGAAAAAATATTTAGAATTGAATAATAGCAATGACGCGCGTTACCGTTACATGACCGCTTTGTTTTACAATAAACAATATACGGATGCAATTAACGAAGGTGAAAATTTAAAAAAGAGCGGTTATAACAATTACACCATTGAGCGTTTATTAGGTTGGTCTTATGGCGAGATGGGAAATAAAAATGATACAACCGCTTATTCAAAAGGTTTACGTTCGCTTAATCAGTTCTTTGAATTAACTAAAGACAAACCGAATTTTAAATATTTACCGGGAGATTACAAATACCGCGGCATGTTATTATCTAAAACCGGAAAAGATTCTATTGGTACGGTTGAAATTGAAAAAGCAATTGCTTTAGATCCTGTTGCAAATTGTGATCTGTATGGCGACATCGCTCGGATTTGGATAAGAATTAAAAATTATAATAACGCCCTTGCAGCATTCGAGAAAAAAGCTACCTGTACAAAAGGTTTAGACGGACAAGATAATTTTGATCTAGGTAAAGCATATTATTTTTCGGGTGGTGCTAAACAACGCGAAGCTGCTGCAATTAAAGATGCTAAATTAAAATTAGCGAAAGAAGCAGAAGCAACTCCTTTCTTTGTAAAAGCTGATTCAAGTTTTTCAAAATTAATTCAGTTGAAGCCTGCTTTCCCTGCAGGTTACTATTGGAAAGGAAGAGTTGAAACTTATTTAGATCCGAAGAACGAAATGTGGTTATCTAAAACTTCTTTCGAAAAAGCAATGGAATTAGCTAAGCCGGAAGAAAAAACAGGAACATACAAATCAAATACCATTGAAGCTTTGGAATATTTAGGCTATTATTATTTTGTGAAAAGCAGTAATAAAATAAATCCTGATTCGGATAAATATTTTAACGAACTTAAAACTTTGGATCCGAACAACGAAAAAGCTAAAAATTATTTTAACCCGCCAAAAGGAACTGCTCCAAAAGGAAAATAACTTTTTAATTTATGAAAACATACATTCTCTTTTTTATTGTTCTTTTTTTTGGATGTAGCAGTTCAGGTAAACAAACAAACACATCTGCCGTGAGCGAACAATCTTCAGCTCCTGTAAATAATACTCCACACTCTCTAAACGCAGATAGTCTAAAGCGACTTGAAGCCGAAACAAAAAAACATTTTGAACTCGTTACACAAATGTTTAACACACTTCATATCGACAGCCTTAAAGCAAATGATGGTGAAGCCTATCGCATGATAGTAAGCAGAGATCTTTCTTCGCAAGACATGGGAAATCCGATCTCGATCACATTTTACAAAAAAAATAATAAATGTTCTTTTGAGATCCACGAAATATTTGCAACAAAAGATAATTCTGTAAAAACCAAAACTCATTCTACTTCACTTGTCGCTTTTGATTCGATAAGCAATATGTTTGGTCAGTATTTTTGGGATCACGCAATTACTGATTATAATTGTACTGACTTGAGTTTTGGCGGCAGAACTAGCCTTTATGAAAGTTTTAAAGATGGAAAACACAAACTCATTTCACAGAGCAGTTGCAAAGACGGAAAACTTTTACCGCTTTCATTTTTCAATTTTTTTATATTTTGTGATTACAGTAAAGAAATAGTTGAAGATTTCGTCTGGTTCAAAAACAATCCACCCGGACATGTTACATCACCAGGACCACCTTCTTCTTTAAAACATTAAATTATTTTTGAAATGGAAA
>JANYCL010000022.1 GCA_025360355.1 Sphingobacteriaceae bacterium | reverse complement strand
GCTGAACACGCAGGTGCAAAAGAAGTTTACATGATCCACGAACCAATGGCTGCTGCGATCGGAATGGGAATTGATGTTGAAGAGCCAATGGGAAATATGATCATTGATATTGGTGGTGGTACTTCCGAGATCGCGGTTATTGCGTTAGGCGGAATTGTTTGTGATAAATCCACACGTATTGCAGGTGATGATTTCAACGCGAACATTGAAGAGTACATGCGTCGTCAACACAACATTTTAATTGGTGAGCGTAGTGCTGAACGTGTTAAAATTGAAGTTGGCGCGGCTATGACAGAAATTGAAAATCCTCCTGCAGACTTTGCTGTTCAAGGAAGAGATTTAATGAGTGGCATTCCCAAAGAAGTTTATATCAGTTATGTTGAAATAGCACATTGCTTAGATAAATCTATTTCTAAAATAGAAGAAGCGATCCTGAATGCATTAGAAATGACGCCTCCTGAATTGGCTGCTGATATTTACCGCAAAGGAATTTTTATGGCTGGTGGTGGTTCATTGTTACGCGGACTGGATAAACGCATCTCCATGAAAACAAAATTACCTGTTCACGTTTGCGAAGATCCGCTGAGAGCTGTTGCACGCGGTACAGGCATTGCACTTAAAAATGTTGATAAATTCCCATTCCTAATTAAATAAACACAGCTTTACATTGTAGTTTTATAATAGAGGTAAACACGGTTTTCTGCGCTGGAAAATTGTGATTTCAATTTTAACGTCGTGAGAAATCTTTTAGCATTCATATACCGTCACAATTTCATTTTCATTTTTTTGTTGATCGAATTTGTTTGCTTTTATCTCATGTATCAAAGCAACAGTTATCAGGGATCCAGTATTTTTAATTCATCAAATAAAATATCAGCTAACGTTTACCAAACAGCGGCAGATGTGCGTGAATATTTATTATTGAAAGACGAAAATAAACGTCTTGCTGATGAGAACACGAAACTTTATAATTTATTAAGATCAGGATACATGGCAAATCCGCTAGCTGTGTACACTAAAAAAGATACACTTTACAAACAACAATATACTTATGTGAGTGCAAAAGCTGTTAACTCTTCGATCAATCGCCGCCGTAATTACATTACCATAAATATTGGTTCTGATCAGGGGATCACGCGTCATATGGCTGTTGTAAATAGTGATGGCGTTGTTGGCAGGGTAACAGATGTATCACGGAATTTTTCTACTGTCATGAGTTTGCTGCACAAAGATAATATTGTGAATTGTCAGCTGAAAGTAGATGGTACTTATGGTCCGTTAGTTTGGGACGGGAATGATTATCAATTTTGTTTGCTGAAAGATATTCCGGCATCAACTAAAATTAAAAAAGGAGATGTAGTTGAGACCAGCGAACAATCTGGAATTTTCCCGGAAGGAATAAAAGTTGGGACAGTAGAAAGTTTCGAGCAAAGATCAGGCGAACCTTTTTTAACTGTTAAAGTACGATTGGTAACTGATTTCAAAAAACTGAATTATGTATTCGTCATTAAAAATAAATTTAAAGTAGAACGCGATTCTTTAGAAGCTACAACGCAAATAGAAAGTGAGAAGTAATGTTATAAATAATATGGGTCGTTTTTTAATACTTGTATTGATGCAGGTGTTAATTGTTCAGAATATTCATTTGGGTAGTTATATTATTTTATTGCCGTATGTTTTAATTATTTTGTTATTTCCGTTTGATATTCCAAAATTGATGTTGCTCGGATTTTCTTTTTTGGTTGGATTAACAATTGATGTTTTTTATGATACGGCAGGCATGCATGCTGCGGCATGTACCTTAATGGGATTCTCGCGCTACTATCTTTTAAAATTCATTGCTCCTCGTGATGGATACGAAGCAGGACTTGAACCGAACATTGATGACATGGGTGGCGCATGGTTCACAACTTATGCAGGTGTATTAATTTTTATTCATCACTTATTCTTTTTCTATCTCGAAGTTTTTAGATTGAATGAATTCTTTTCTACACTGTGGCGCGTCATACTTAGCACCATCGGCACTTTTGCATTTGTTTATGTGATGCAATTCTTATTTTATAAAACTACCCGGAGAAGATAATGAATACGAACCCGCATTTAGGAGACAGGAAATTTATTATCGGCGGCTTTTTCGTGTTGATCGTTTTTGTTTACATCTTCCGATTATTTTACATTCAGGTAATAGATAAAAGTTATACTCTGAAGGCGCAACAAAACGCATTTCAATACTTAGTTGATTACCCGCAACGCGGCGTTATTTACGATAGGAAAGGAAAGTATATGGTGAAAAACGAACCTTCTTACGATCTAATGGTAACGCCTAAATTGGTAAAAGGTTGTGATACGATGGCGCTTTGTCAAACGCTCGACATTACAAAAGAAGAATTCTTAAGGCGGATCAAAAAAGCTTGTCAGGCTCCCAATTCTCCCCGTAAGCAAAGTGTTTTCGAAAAACAAATGTCATCGCAACGCTACGCCACTTTGCAAGAGAAACTTTATTTGTTCAAAGGATTTTATCCTGTTTCAAGAAGTGTGCGTAAATACCCAAAACCAATTGCCGCACATTTACTGGGTTATGTTGGTGAGGTAAATAAAGCGATCACTGAAAAAGACACTATGTATCGTGATGGGGATTACATTGGAATATCAGGTTTGGAAAAAAGTTATGAGACTGAATTGCGCGGCGTGAAAGGAGAGCGTATAATTATTAAGAATGTCCACAACAAAGAGATAGGAAGTTACATGGATGGCCAATATGATCGTGCTGCCATTATGGGGAAACCGTTATACGCAACCATTGATATGGAATTGCAGGAATACGGTGAAAAATTAATGAAAGGAAAAAAAGGAGCCATTGTCGCTATTGACCCGTCTACCGGCGAGGTTCTTTGCATCATCTCAGCTCCAAGCTATGACCCAAACTTGTTTATAGGGAGTAAAGAGCGTGCAAAAAATTATCCGGTACTTAATACTGACTCCACGCTTCCGTTAATAAACCGTGCTCTGCAAGGAATGTATCCTCCCGGTTCTACATTTAAATTAATTGACGCTTTGATCGGACAGGATGAAGGCGTAATAAACCGCGATACAAGGTATCATTGCAGCGGAGGATATCCGCCTATGGGCAATAAACCAAAATGTCACGGTGTGCATACTTTAGATCTTGTGAATGCGGTTGCGCAATCGTGTAATGCATATTTCAGTTACACATTTCATGATATTACCAGTCAAAATAAATTTCCGATGTATGTTGATGGTTATAACAATTGGAGAAATAAAGTTATGACCTTTGGTCCGGGAACACATTTAGGAACCGATTTACCTTATGATAAACCCGGAAACGTTCCTTCCGCGGGTTACTATGATAAAGTTTTTGGAAAAGGAAGATGGTTTGGAAACACAATTGTTTCATTGGGGATCGGACAAGCGGAGTTGACCTTAGTTCCATTACAGATGGCAAATGTTGTAGCAATAATTGCTAACCACGGTTATTATTATGTTCCTCATTCTATAAGAGGAATTGGAACCGATAAGCATCTAGATAAAAAATATAAAGAAAAACATTATGTTGCTGTAACAAAAGAAGAATATTATACGAATGTAATTGACGGCATGCAAAAATGTTTTGAGCCCGGCGGTACAGGGTATTATTCTAGAATTCCCGGAATTGTAGCTTGCGGTAAAACAGGAACTGCTGAGAATCCTCACGGTAAATCGCATGCTGTATTTATGTGTTTTGCACCTCGCGAAAACCCAAAAATAGCCATTGCTTGTATAATTGAAAATGCAGGTTTCGGTGGAACATGGGCGGCCCCGATCGTGAGTTTGATGGTTGAAAAATATTTAACAGGAAAAGTAACGCGACCTGAACTTGAAAAAAAGATGGAAGCTGTTGATCTAATACACGGAAAAAATTTACTCACCAAAGAGTTTCACTAATAGATTGAGGAATAATGAAAATAGTTTGTTTTATGGTGTCGACAAGATAACTATTTTCGCATATGCACTATTGGTGTTCATGGGTTGGCTGAATATTTACGCTGCGGTTTATAATGAAGATCACCAGAATATTCTTGATACAACACAAAAATATGGCAAGCAATTAATTTGGATAGGTGGTGCAGCTGTAATTGCATTTTCTATTTTAGTAATTGATGCAGGATTTTATACCGTGTTCGCTTATTGGTTCTATGGTATTGTATTATTCCTTTGTTTAATAGTTCCGTATTATGGACGCGGGATAAAAGGAAGTCACTCATGGTTCGGCTTCGGAGGATTTGGGGTGCAGCCCGCCGAGTTCATGAAATTTGCAACGTGTTTAGCGCTTGCTAAATTTTTAAGTAATGAAAATTTGGTGATCGTTAGTCGTTACCGTTTAAGATTAAAAGACCTGATCAAAAATTACAAGAACACAATGATCGCAGTTTTATTTTTAGCAGCGCCTCTTTTAATTATTAAAGTATTGCAGGACGAAACTGGATTAGCAATTGTGTTTGTTGCGTTCATTATCGTTTTGTACAGAGAAGGGCTATCAATTAATTTTTTATTGTTTGGTTTGCTCGCGGTTATACTTTTCGTTTTATCTTTAAAAATGGCGCACATCTCAACGTTAATAATTGTACTAGGGATAATTACGTCGATTTCTTTTTTATTCGTAAAGCGGAACAAACGCAATGTGATAATCGGTGTTTTGGTTTTTATTATGGCGAGCAGTATGGTATTAGGAACTAAAAAAGTTTATGAAAAACTCGAACCGCATCAAAAAGTACGCATTAATGTTTTATTGGGAAAAGGAGAAGTTGATCTGAAAAAGGAAGGGTACAATGTCAATCAGTCAATGATCGCTATTGGCTCCGGTGAATTTTTTGGCAAAGGGTATTTACAAGGTACGCAAACCAAATACGATTTCGTTCCTGAGCAGGATACGGATTTTATTTTTTGTACAGTTGGTGAGGAATGGGGATTTGTCGGTAGTACAATTGTTATTTTATTAGAACTGTTTTTAATTTTACGCGTTATATTTTTATCGGAACGTCAACGTTCTTCTTTCAGCAGAATTTATGGATACGGAGTAGCAGCAGTTTTATTTTTTCACCTCAGTATTAATATAGGTATGACGATCGGCTTAATGCCTGTAATTGGAATTCCGTTACCGTTCTTTAGTTATGGCGGTTCTTCACTCTGGAGTTTTACGATCCTGCTTTTTATTTTTATAAAACTCGATGCAAACCGTTTGTTGATCTTAAGATAAGATCTAGAGTTTTAATTTCACTAAATACTTTCCTTCAAGAATAGGAATTACCGGAGCTTGATTTGGCGTTAGGCAATATTTAATATCTTTTTTTAAACCTAATCTCGACAAGCGTTCTTTGTGCGAAGCGTGCACCAGGAATTTAATAGGTTCGTGTTTGGCTTGCTGATATAAATATTTTAAGGCAAGACAACCATCGCCTAATGTAAACTTATCCGATTGGTCAAATATTTTTTCAGTAATAGCGCCGGCATATAATGCATCTTCCATGTTAAACTTATTTTTCCAGCCTGAGCAAAGTAAAATAATTCCGCGATTTTGTTTTAGTAACCATTCGCATAACACATCTATATTTAAAAAAGAACCTACAACTACTTTATAAGCATTTCGTGCGGCCTCAATTGCTTGCGTGCCGTTGGTTGTTGTAAGTGCGATCGTTTTTCCTTTCACGTGATCTCCCATATAATCGTAAGGGGAATTGCCGAAATCAAACCCATCCAATTTAAGGGCATCGCGTTCCGCGCCTGCTAAAAAACCTTGCTGCTTATATTGCATCGCTTCTTCAACAGATGCGACCGGAATTATTTTGTCTGCGCCATAATGAAATGCAACACAAATTGCTGAGGTTGCACGGAACACATCAATAACAACAACAATGCTTTCTGCATCTGCATAAACAGGATACAGGTGCGGAGAAAAGCAAGCATCAATTTTATGTTTTGTTTCGGAGCTCAATTTATTTTTTCAAGAACGGAATTTTAGAAACTTTCGCTTTAATTGGTTTGTCACGGATCATAATAAAAATTTCAGAATCCGGTGTTGCTAATTCTGTTTTTACATATCCCATACCAATGGCTTTATTTAAACTTGGCGATTGCGTGCCTGAGGTTACTTTGCCAATGATATTTCCTTTTGCATCTGCAATTTGATAATCGTGACGGGGAATACCGCGATCGATCATTTCGAATCCAACTAATTTTTTACTTACGCCTTGTGTTTTATGTTTTTCAATTTCGGCACGGTTCGTAAAATCTTTTGTAAATTTTGTGATCCAACCTAAACCTGCTTCTATTGGTGAAGTTGTATCATCAATATCATTTCCGTATAAACAGAACCCCATTTCTAAACGTAAAGTATCGCGCGCGCCCAAACCAACAGGTTTAATACCAAATTCTTTTCCTGCTTCAAAAACAGCATCCCACAATTTTTCTGCATTATCATTTCCAACGTATAATTCGAAACCACCTGCGCCTGTATAACCTGTATTTGAAATCACAACATGATCAATCCCTGCAATGGTGCCGACAGTAAATGTGTAGTATTCCATTTTCGACAGATCAACTTTTGTCAACTTCTGTAAAGTTGCTAATGCTTTTGGCCCTTGCACCGCTAACAAGCTTGTTTTATCTGAAGTGTCGATCATTTCTGCACCGAAAGTATTGTGTTTTTTTATCCAGTTCCAATCTTTTTCAATGTTGGATGCATTCACAACTAAATAATATTCATCCTGACTAACACGATAAACTAAAAGATCATCAACAATTCCGCCTTTATCATTTGGTAAACACGAATACTGAACTTTCCAATCGGTTAATTTTGATGCATCATTCGATGTTACTTTTTGAATAAGATCGAGTGCTCCCGGACCTTTTATTTTAAATTCGCCCATGTGACTCACATCAAAAACGCCGACAGCATTTCGCACTGCTAAATGTTCATCGTTTAAACCTGAATAAGAAACAGGCATGTTATAACCAGCAAATGGCACCATTTTCGCGCCTAGGCTAATGTGTTTATTTGTAAGTGCTGTGTTTTTCATTTTCGAATTGATTTGAAACAAAAGTACAGTTTATTCTTAAAAATATTTAGAATAAAGAACATTTCCTTACTTGCTTATCTTTCTAATAATCAATCGAATATGGAGACCCCGTTAAAAATATCTAATTAAATATTTAACTTCAAATTTTCATCAAAGTCATTATTTACTTTAGCGTTTGTTACTTTTTAGAAAAAAGGAATTATACAACCAAACCCCAGATCTTTTGCGCGTAAAATTAATATCTCTTTTTATTTTGATTTTGTGTTTCGCCGCGAAGTCTCAGCAAATAAAATTAACGGGGAATATTCAGGATACAACGGCAGGTGGATTGATGAATAATTCGATCTTGATGGTTACCAAATTCAAAGACTCAACTTTAGTTAATTATTCACGGCCTGATAAAAAAGGTTTTTTTAATCCGATAAAAATTCCGGTTGATACTTACTTGGTTGTTATTTCAAATCCAAACTTTAGTGATAAAACATATTTACTTGTTCCGAATAAAGGTGACACCGCATATAATTTTAAAAATGTAATGCTACCGCCAAAATCTATTTTATTGAATGAAGTTGAAATTGTTGCTCACCGCGATAAAATGTATTACAAAGGTGATACGCTTATGTTCACAGCCGATTCTTTTAAAGTAAAAGCGGAGGCAACTGTTGAAGATCTTCTAAAAAAATTACCTGGCGTAAAAGTGGATGCGAAAGGAAAAATTACTGTGCAAGGAAAAGAAGTTAGTCAGGTTTTAGTGGATGGTGATGAATTTTTCGGAAGCGATCCAACCATCGCAACAAAAAATTTAAATGCAAACTCGGTTGAAACAGTGCAAGTGTATGAAAAGAAAAATGAAGACGCCGAGAGTAAAGATGAAATGGTGAAGGTGGTGAACCTTAAGCTAAAAGAAGACGCCAAGAAAGGTTATTTCGGAAAAGTCAGCGCAGCCGGCGGCGGCGATGTTAAACTTAATAAACAATTTTACGAAAGCGAATTGCTTGTAAATAAATTTAAGGGTTCACAAAAAATATCTTTATTCGGTTTGTTTGCCAACACTCCTAAAATGGCAATTGGAGGAAGAGATGCATGGGAATATGGTTTAAGCGGTGAAAATAACGGCAACTTCGATCCTGAATCAAATACATGGACAAGTTTCAGTTCGAATTCAGCAGGAATACCACAAACATTAAAAACCGGATTTTACTATAATGACAAATTAAGCAAGACCACAAAGTTAAGTACGGATTACACATTTAAACAAAGTCAGTTTAATACAGGTACGCAAACCAACACGCAATTTTTTCTTGGCGATACAACTTATTCAAACGCGCAGATCCAATCAGATAAAGCTAACGCACTGGCGCATAATTTTAATTTAAGATGGACGCAAAACCTTGATTCACTTACTGAACTTACTGTAAAACCAAAGATCACTTATAGCAACGGGCAAACAAGCAACATAAAAACTGATCAATTTATTTCCGAAGATAAAATTCTGACAAGGGAAACGAACATGTCGACAAAAAATAATTCTGAAACAACTGATGCAAATGTAATGTTGAAGTTAGTTAGGAATTTTATGAAGAAGGATAGACAATTTTCAATAACCTATCAGCCTTCATATTATAACTCTACAAGTAAAACGGATCTGAATACAGAGTTTCACTATTATTTAGGTCAGGCAAACGATTCTACACTATTGCAAAAAAGAACACAGGAAAATTTTAAAATGGATAACAATGCCACCGCAACTTTCATTGAGCCCTTAACCAAAAAATTTAAATTAGAATTAAGCTACGGCTTTTCACACAACATAAACAATAGTAACCGTAAAACTTTAGACTTTAACGGTATCGCATATGACGCCCTGAACACAACGCAATCCAATGATTTTAGAAACACGCGAATAACGAACAGAGGCGGAGCGAAATTAATTTACGACGTAAAAAAATACCGTTTAGCGGTTGGCGCCAATTACAGGAATATTTTTCAGCAGAATGTTAATGCAACAAACGGAAAAGTTTTGAGCTTGAATGCAAGTAATATTTTACCAATGGCTTCTGCTAATTTCAGATTCAATCAAAATTCAAATCTTTCTTTGTCATACAATCTTGCAGCGCAATTACCTGATATTAAACAAATGCAACCCGTAATTGATAATACAAATCCGAATAACATTAGCATCGGTAATCCGGATCTTAAGCAATCGTACACGAATAACTTAAACTTAAATTATTATTCATACAAACCAATAAGCGACCGTAACATATATTTAGGCGCAAGTTACAGCAGCGTGAAAGGCGAGATAAATGACAAAACCACTTTCGATTCAATAGGACGTTCCATTTCAACTCCTGTAAATGTTGACGGAAATTACTTCGCTAATTTCTACATGGGTGGAGCAGCTCCTGTATTCAAAAAACTTTTTAAAATAGATTATAATTTTAGTGCTAGTCATAATAACAACGTTGGTTTTGTGAACGGTATAAGGAACGTTACTGAAAATACAACCATTTCTCCAGGCTTAACATTTGAAAAGGAAATTCATGATTGCGAATTTACATTGGGAGGCGGATATACATATAGTATTCCAAAACAAACTATCAGTTTACAATCTAATCAACCTTATTATACTTATAATTTAGATGCAAGCTTTAGATTAAAATTAGCTGAACGGCTAAACGTTTCGGCTGATGCAAATTATGTAAACAATGGAAACCGTGCCAATGGATATAATATTAATTATGTGATCGTAAATGGCTCTATCAGTTATAATTTTTTAAAAGCAAAGAATTTAATTGTTGGCTTTGATGCGAACGATATCTTAAATCAAAATATTAGTAATCAACGCAGCATCCAAGGCAATAAAATTGTGGACACTAAAACACAAGTTATTAAACAATATTTTTTATTGCGCGTTACTTATAAATTTACAAGTCAAAAAGCAAAACCTGCAGGAGAAGACGATGACGAATAGAAATATATTAATATTAATTTTATTTGTTAGCACTTTTAAATTGGTGTCGCAGATCTCGTCAGCAAAAATTACTTACGAGCGCAAAACCAATTTGTACAAAAAAATGAAGGGCGATAACGTGAAGAATTGGATAAAGGAAGCAGATAAAATAAAATCAGATTATTTTGAATTATTCTTTAACGATACTTGCTCAGTATTTATACCACAGGAAAGCGAGTTGAAAGAAAATATGGGATGGGCTACTCAAAAAAATACTGTGTATCAGAATTTCAATACAGGTAAGCGTTATCTTATTAAAGATATGTGGGGAGAAATGCTGCACATTACAGATAGTTTATGGAAACGTCGTTGGCAAATAACAGAAAGCTCAAGAAAGATCGCGGGATACCAATGTAGAAAAGCAGTTTGGAGAGCGAACGATAGTACGCGCATTTACGCTTGGTTCAGTTACGACCTTGTTACTTCAACAGGACCAGAAAGTTTTTATGGATTACCGGGAACGATTTTGGGTTTAGCAACTGAAGATGGTGGTGTTGTATATTTTGCAAAGAAAGTAGAATTTATTAAAGCTGAACCAACACAATTGATTCCGCCCAAAAAGAAAAAGATCTATACCATAGTTGAATTAAAAACCGACATGGAAAAACAATATGGCAAAGAAAAATGGTTTAAGGGTGAGTGGAATGAAATGTTTGGCATCTGGTGATCATTTATTAATGTAGCCTTGTCTTGACACTTTCAATCGGAATTCTTTGATATTATCAAATGAAAATTTTGTGACAGTGTTGTTGCCAAATTTCTTCAGCGAAAAACGTTCATATGAAATATAATCGTCCCGCGAGAGATCATCATGATCCCAAACGCCGATATATATAGAATCGTTAGGCGTGTAATGATATAAATAAAATGTGTCTTTTATATCATAGAGCGATGTTGATTTTTGATAATCTGAGCGGCAATAAAATTCATTATTAGGAAAGTCAATGGTCCAATAAACATCAGGATAACTGCTGTTCCAAATTGTGTTATCCATTCCCACAGGAGAATAAACAGAATCATTACGTAATTCAATACTCTGACAAAATAAAGTTGTTTTAAATATTTTTGGTAAGATCAATTTGAACTTCGCAACACATGAAATTAAACCCGCTTTCACAAAATTTCTGGTGTCGTGATAAGTGCTGTCGCCAAAAGAATCAACGTGGAGTTTTCTAAATTTTGGTTCAGAACAAAACATGTTTTGTGAAACTTTTAATTCAAACACATGCTCGCCGGCACGTAATTTTCCGAAAGCGTAGAAAGGAATTGTAAAATAAATATTAGAACCTTCATGAAGATCAATGGTATCACTGTTAAATGAAAAAGTATTTCCCAGCCACTTTTCATATCCGAAATAACTTCTTGAGTCTTTACACAATGGCAAACCAGCTCCTTCAACTAATTTTCCATCGGCATAAAGCGCAAAATTAAAGGCCGTACCGTTTAAAGCGACTACATTTTTAAGTTTTGGAAAGGGAAATTTTCCGATCTCATTTTTATCAAAACTTAAAGTAAGGTTTAAGAAATTATCTAAAGTATCGATCGTTAGCTCCATCATGTTTTCTTTAAGCAAAGGTGATCTTTGCGCCACAGAAACTTCGACAGGTTTGGGGACTCTGTAAATAGTCCCGTCACTATTGTGTCTGCGACAGGACGCGAAACAAATAAGGAATAATAAAATAAAATATGGAAAAAGAGTTTTCAAATCCTTAATAAAAATACAAAAGCCCCAGCATTTCTACAGAGGCTTAATGTTAATTATAGATAAAAAACGCTACTTTTTTGAAATTGCGTTCGATAATAAATATTCTCTATTCATACGTGCAATATTCTCAACCGAAATATTTTTAGGACACTCTGCTTCACACGCATAAGTATTTGTGCAATTTCCGAATCCTTCTTCATCCATTTGGTTAACCATATTTAAAACGCGTTGCTGCGCTTCAATTTTTCCTTGTGGTAATAAAGCAAGCTGAGAAACTTTTGCAGAAACAAACAACATTGCTGAACTATTTTTGCAAGCCGCAACACAAGCGCCACAACCAATACAAGCTGCTGCTTCAAATGCTTCATCAGCATCAGGTTTTGGAATTAAAATATTGTTAGCGTCTTTTGCATTTCCTGTATTTACAGAAACAAATCCACCAGCAGACATAATTCTGTCGAATGAAGAACGGTCAACAGCAAGATCTTTTATAACCGGGAACGCTGCGCTTCTCCAAGGCTCAACAACAATTGTA
>JANYCL010000017.1 GCA_025360355.1 Sphingobacteriaceae bacterium | reverse complement strand
AAGCGATCGCTATGGCCGGCGATAAAAACCTGAGTGAAGATGAATACAAGCAATTTAATTTTTTCGGGAGTGGAGGAAGCGATAGTTCTGTAATTTCAAAAAAATTAATTGAAGACTGGGCCCAAGATGAATTATTTTATCAGGAAGCGACGCAAAAATTATTACCGGAAGATCTGAATGTAGAGGCTGAAGTCGAAAAATACCGCCGCGAATTAATTAATTACAAATACGAGATCCGGTTAATTGAAAATAATTTAGATACCGCTATCACAAAACAAGAAATACAAGCCTATTATGATGCTAACCGCGATAATTTTATTTTAAAAGATAATATAGTGAAAGTAAATTATTTTAAAGTCCCGGTTAAATCAAAAGCATTGGGAAAAATGAAAGCAGCTGTTATTTCACAAAATCCAAAAGATAAAGAAGTTCTGAAATCCTTGTGTTTGCAGTATGCCGATAATTATTTTATAAACGATAGCACCTGGTTGTTGCTTGAAGAAATTAAAAAGGAAATTCCGCAATTACGCGAATTACCTGAGTATAATTTTTATGCGGGCCGCTATTTTGAGTATGCTGATACACTTAATTATTTTTATTTAAAGATCAAAGAGATCAAAGTAAAAGATGGTTTATCACCCATTAATTTTGAGATGAATAACATCCGTAAGATCTTATTAAATGGCCGTAAAATGAAACTCATTCGCCAATACAAACAGCAAATTCTCGAAAAAGCTAAGAGTGAAGGGAAGTTTAAAGTGAACTAATTCTGTTAAAAATGATTAATTCTAAAAATACTGCCTTTCTTATTGATAAAAATGTCTACTCCAAGCAAATTATATTGCTTAATTTAGTGGCTTATGCGTAAATTATTTATCATACTTTTTTCTCTACTTTGTGTTAGCCTTAATGCACAAATTTTAATTGATAAAGTAATTGCGGTAGTGGGAAAATATCCTGTGATGTTATCTGACCTTGAAGTTTATCATTTAGAAAGATTAAAAGAAGATTCAAGTGCTGTAAAATGCAAAGCTTTCGAGGAGTTATTATATAGCAAATTATTATTAGCGCAAGCCGACCGTGATAGCGTTGTAGTAAGCGATGGCGAAGTTGAAGCTGAGATCAGTAAACGATTATCATATTATTTAAATATGTTTGGCGGCGATGAAGCAAAGTTTGAAGCTTTCTACGGAAAACGTACTAACGTTTTTAAAGATGACATCCGCGACGACGTACATAACCAATTGCTGCAACAAAAAATGCGCGGTAAAATTACAGGCGATACAAAACTAACACCTTCAGAAGTGCGTTCGTTCTATCATTCTATGCCACAGGATAGTTTTCCATTGGTAAATACCGAATTAGAAATTGCACAGATCATAAAAATGCCGCCCGTAAGCGAAGAATCTAAAAAAGAAGCGCGCGCAAAAATTGAAGACTACCGCGACCAGATCGTAAACCAAGGAAAAAGTTTTAGCGTACTTGCTGCATTGTATAGCGAAGATCCTGGTTCTGCAAAACAGGGCGGACAATTACCACCCTTTGGGCGCGGACAAATGGTTCCTGAATTTGAAGCTGTAGCCTTCAGATTAAAAAAAGGTCAGGTGTCGGAAATATTTGAATCGGCTTATGGTTTTCATTTCATGGAATTAATTGCGCGTAAAGGTGAAACTGTTGATGCGCGTCATATTTTAATTGCACCAAAAATTACCCAAATGGATGTGCTGAATGCAAAAACACAATTAGATACTATTCAGAAATCTATTCTTGAAGGTAGAATAACATTTGAGCAAGCAGCAAAAAAATATAGTGACGATAAAGAAACAAAACAAAATGGCGGTTTAATGTTAAATCCGGGAACAGGAAATACCAAATGGGAAAACGAGGATATTTCTCAACTTGACCAAAATTTAGTTTTCATGTTTGATAAAATGAATGTTGGTGAAGTAACAACGCCAATGAATTATTCTGGGATCGATGGAAAACCTGGCTACAAAATCCTGACTATTATTTCACGAAGCGATCCGCATAAAGTGAATTTGAAAGATGATTATGCAAAACTATTGCAAATGGCAACTTATCAAAGAAACAAAAAACAAATTAAAGATTGGATTGAAAGAAGATCGAAATTAACTTATATCAAAATCGATCCTGAGTATGTTTGTAAATTAGAATATAACTGGTATCTCCCAAATTAATATTATGCAATATAGATCAGATACAGAAGCAGTAGAAGCATTTGTTGCCAAATACAAACAACTAAATTCCGAGATCGGAAAAGTAATTGTCGGGCAAAACGATACTATCCGTGATGTATTAATTTCTATTTTCAGTAAAGGACATTGTTTATTGGTTGGCGTACCGGGTTTAGCAAAAACTTTACTGGTGAGTACAATTGCAGATGTGTTAGGTTTAACTTTTAACCGCATACAATTTACACCGGATCTAATGCCGAGTGATATTATTGGTAGCGAGATCTTGGATGAGAGTAGAAATTTTAAATTTATTAAAGGTCCGTTATTTTCCAATATTATTTTGGCAGATGAAATTAACCGTACACCTCCAAAAACACAAGCAGCGTTGTTAGAAGCAATGCAGGAAAGACAAATTACTACAGCCGGAAAAAAATA
>JANYCL010000487.1 GCA_025360355.1 Sphingobacteriaceae bacterium | reverse complement strand
ATTAGGGGGAAATGCTCGATTAATTATTGCTGATAACTATTTTATGAAAGAAATTCAATACATAGGCGAACACATCTGGCTTGGTAAACTTGGGAATTTTTTTCTTATACTTTCTTTTGCAGCAGCATTCATTGCTTTAATTGGTTTTTATCTCTCCACTAAAAATAAAGAATATTTAAAATTTGCACGCAGCGCATTTTACACACATGCCTTTGCCGTTATCGGAATTATTGGCACGATGTTCTTTATGCTCGTCAACCATTATTACGAATACCAATACGCGTGGAAACACAGTAATAACGAAATGCCAATGCGCTATATACTTTCCTGTTTTTGGGAAGGACAAGAAGGAAGTTTTCTTTTATGGACATTCTGGAATGTTATACTCGGAATAATTTTACAAAGATCTTTAAAGAAGAATGATTGGGAAGCTCCTGTAATGGCCATTTTTAGTTTGGCACAAGTATTCTTAGCAAGCATGATCCTTGGTTTGTACGTTGGCGCTTATAAAATTGGCAGCTCGCCTTTTTTATTGCTGCGTGAACTTCCTGAATATGCCAGCATGCCATTTATACAGATGCCTAATTATCTCGCTAAATTAAATGGCAGCGGATTAAATCCATTGTTGATGAATTATTGGATGACGATTCATCCGCCAACTTTATTTTTAGGTTTTGCTTCTACACTTCCTCCATTTGCTTTTGCAATAGCAGGATTGTGGAGGAGAAAACACGACGAGTGGCAACAAATTGCTTTACCCTGGACTTACTTTGGAATTTTAATTTTAGGAGTAGGAATTTTAATGGGCGGTGCATGGGCTTACGAGGCTTTAAGTTTCGGTGGTTTTTGGGCTTGGGATCCGGTTGAAAATTCTTCATTGGTACCGTGGTTAGTTTTAGTGGGAGCCGGACATGTGATGATCGTGAATAAAAATAAAGGTGGCTCTTTATTTACAACGCATTTGTTAGCCATTGGCTCTTTTATGTTAGTTCTCTACTCCACGTTCTTAACACGAAGCGGAATTTTAGGAAATGCATCTGTCCACGCTTTTACCGATGAAGGAATGCAAGGACAATTAGTATTATATGTTTTAACTTTTCTATTATTATGTGTCGCCCTATTAATTGAAAATTCACTTTTGAGAATGTCTTATATCGTAGGCTCTCTCTTACTCACATTTTTTAGTATTCTTTACGGAGGAAAAACAATTGTTCTTTGTTCGTGGATATTCATTAGCAGTGCGCTTACTGTGTATTGTTATAATAAATATTTCCCGAAAGAAAAAGATGAAGAAGAATTGTATTCGCGTGAGTTCTGGATGTTTTTAGGAGCTTTAACTTTATTACTCTCAGCTTTAGTTCTGACTTACTTTACTTCCATTCCTGTTCTTAATAAAATGTTTGGCTCTAAAAAAGCACCAATGGATAAAGCAGATTTCACAATGTGGATGGTTCCTTTCACTCTTCTGTTGATGATCCTTATTGCTGCCGCACAGTTTTTAAAATACAAGAAAAGCAATGCAAAGGAGTTTTATAAAAAACTTGGTCTTTCATTTATTATTTCGGTTTTGTTTGGTTCGGTGTGTGTGGTACCGCTTTATTTCATGAAAGACTTTTCAGGCGCGACCGGTTTACATCAATGGAATTTAATTTCGTACGCACTTTTATTTATTTTCGGAACTTTTGCTGTTCTTGCTAATTCTGATTACTGGTTAAGGATCTTAAAAGGGAAAATATCAAAAGCAGGAGCTTCTGTTGCGCATATTGGTTTTGCTTTAATTTTGATTGGCGCTTTAGTTTCAACATCAAAAAGTGTAACGCTTTCGAAAAATACTTCCTCCAAAAAAACAGAAGTCTTCGGTGAAGGTTTTAGCGGACAAGAAAACATTTATCTCCAACAAGGAGATACATTACCAATGGGACCTTATCTTGTTACCTACACCGGTAAAGAGATACATGGCATCGATTTCTTTTTTAAAGTAAATTATTTCACAAAAGACGCAAAAGGAAAACCGGAATTCGCTTTCCAACTCCAACCAAAAATTCAGGATAATCCAAGAATGGGTCGTGCAGCTGATCCCGATACAAAACATTTTCTAAACCGTGATATTTATACGCATGTCACGATTGCGAATATGAATCCAAACATGGATACAATTAATAAAGATGCTTATATCACTCCCAAAAATTATATTGGTCATGTTGGAGATACTATTTTTGCCGAGAATGCAATTATCATAATTGATTCTTTAAAAAGTAATTTAACTCAAGCTGAATATGAAAAAAATGATTCTTTATTAGAAGTGACGGTCGTATTAAAAGCTTACGACGTACAGGGAAAAATATTTTGGGCGCATCCTAAATACATCATCAAAAAAAATATTGTAATACCTGAAACAGATAAAATTGAAGAGCTTGGATTAAAATTCTCCTTCTGGAAAATTAATCCTGATGAAGGCAGTGTTGAAATAACAATGGCGGAAAAAGTAAATAACACAAAAGATTTCATTGTGATGAAAGCAGTGATGTTTCCTTACATAAACGTATTATGGATCGGCAGTATCACGATGGCAATCGGTACTTTAATAGCGATCATTGAACGCATGCGGAAAATAAAAATTCATAATTCAAATCATGGCGGTTAAAAAGATCAGGAAAATAAAAGTTTTAGTTATTGGCAGCGGGAATATCGCATGGCATATTGTTTCGCATTTATCTTTTTTCAAACGTTTTGAAATTACGGTTTACAGCCGTAGTTTAACTCCCCATTTAAAACAATTACAAAAAGAATTTAAAGTCGCGATAGTAACCGATTGGAAAAAAATTGACAAGGAGTCTGAATTATATTTCATATGTACACCGGATGCTGCAATTTCCTCAATAGCTTCCAAACTAAAAAAGTTTAAAACGAACGCAGTTATTTTGCATACTTCAGGAACAGTTCCGTTAAAAGAAATTTCAGGAGCTGCTAAAAACACAGGGGTTTTTTATCCTTTGCAAACATTTACATTCGGACAAAGTGTTTATTGGACGGAGATACCGGTTTTTGTAGAAGGAAGCAATCCTAAAACATTTAATTTTTTGGAGAGTTTCGCAAAAATTTTCTCAAATACGGTTGTGAAATTAAATTCAGAACAACGTTTAAAATTGCATTTAGCCGCAGTAATTGCAGGTAATTTCAGTAACGCGATGTATGCTGCAGCCAATAATTTTACAGATAAAGAAATTGGAAGAGATCATTTCAATTACCTGATCCCACTCATTGTTAAAACCGCTAAAAAAACAAGATCAGTTTCACCTATAGTTGCGCAAACCGGTCCGGCCGCGCGTAAAGATCTCAAAACTCAAAAACAACATTTACAATTGCTAAAAAAATATCCTGACCTGAAAAAAATATACAAATCGGTAAGTAAATTAATTGAAAAGCAACAAAAAGGGAATGCAAAACTTTAAAGAAAAATTAACGAAAATAACAACGTTCATTTTTGATATTGACGGCGTGTTTACCAATAATACAGTTTTGGTAATGGAGAATGGTGAAGTTGTGCGGAACGTACATTCTAAAGACGGTTACGCGATACAATTAGCAGTGAAAAAAGGATATACGATTGTTATCATTTCGGGCGGAAACAATTTGGCAGTAAAAAATCTGTTGGCAAAAACCGGGATACAACATTTGTTCATCAATCAACATGATAAACTTCAATGCTACAAAGATTTCATAAACGAAAATAATTTAAGCGATGAACAGATCATGTACATGGGTGATGACCTACCCGATCACGAGGTCATGAGTCGGGTTGGTGTTCCTGCTTGTCCGAACGACTCTGCCACAGAGATCAAGAGTATAAGTATTTACATATCACCTAAAAATGGCGGACAAGGATGTGTCCGCGACATTATTGAACAAGTTATGCGTGTACAGGGAACTTGGGCTATTGCAAACTGGTAATTGATTATATTTACGTAGTGACAAATAAACTATTACAAAATAAATTTTTCGCTTTTTTAAAGCTGATAAGAGTCGAGAATCTTATTATTCTCATCTTCACTTTATGCAGTATGCGTTATTTTGTAATTCAATCTGTTTTAGAGCGCAGTTATTTTTCGGAAGTTTCTTTCTGGTTATTGGTAACCAGCACTACATTAATTGCAGCGGCGGGTTATATCATTAACGATTACTTTGACGTTAAGACTGACAACATCAATCATCCCGAAACTGTGGTGATCGATAAAGTAATTAAACGTCGCACAGCAATGTTATTGCATTTAATATTTAGTGGTGTTGGTTTATTGCTTGGTGCTTGGTTAGCTTACAGATGTTTTGCTTTGCGTTTGGTTTTATTCCAGGTTGTGGCAATAAGTTTATTATGGTATTATTCAACGCACTTTAAAAAACAATTGTTAACCGGTAATTTAGTTATTGCCTTTTTAACAGCTATTATTTCGTTCATGCCATTGGCTTACGAGACTTTAAATGGTGTGCATGTTAACACTGTTTTTTTCGATCAGGAGCCTGAAAAACTAAAATTGTTATTAGGAATTTCTTTATTATTTAGTGGATTTGCATTCTTAACTTCTTTGATAAGGGAAATAATAAAAGACATGGAAGATTTTAATGGTGATATACAAACCGGTTGCAAAACAATGCCAATTGCTTGGGGGATCATCACCACCAAAGTTGTTACTTTTTTTCTCATCATCATTACGCTTGCTGTTTTAGGATTTTCAATATTCAAACTTTGGCAATGGAATCAAAGAACACCTTCCTTTTATTTAATAATGACCATTTTTATTCCGATGTGTATTTTAATTTTGCAGGTTATCAGAGCTAAAACGCCATTCCAATTTAAAATTGCGAGTTTATTATTAAAGTTCATTATGTTATTTGGAATTGCATTCACTTTTATTATTAAGCTGATCTATGAACACTATTGAGAAATTAAAAACATTTCCTTATCAGCTGATATTAGGTTCTAATTCGCCGCGCAGGCAAGAACTTTTAAAAAGTTTAGGTTTTACATTTGCGATCAAACCAATTAATGCTGATGAATCTTTTTCAGATAAATTAAAAGCGGAGGAGATCCCACTTTATTTGGCTGAAAAAAAAGCAAATGCTTATCCCGAAGCCTTAAAGGAAAATGAGGTATTAATTACCTCTGATACAATTGTGTGGTGTGAAGGCAAAGTATTGAATAAACCGACTGATTTTAATGAAGGAAAAGAAATGCTGACATCCTTAAGCGGCAAAATGCATGAGGTATTTACGGCAGTTTGTTTAAAAAGCGCTAATAAACAAAGTCTTTTTTTTGATGTAAGTAAGGTTTATTTTAAGAAATTAATGGTTGAAGAAATTGAATATTACCTGCATAACTTTAATCCATACGACAAAGCCGGTGGTTATGGTGTTCAGGATTGGATCGGGTATATTGGAATTGAAAAAATTGAAGGCAGTTTTTATAATGTAATGGGATTGCCGGTTAAAAAATTATATGAAGAATTAATTAAATTTTAACGATGAAAAAAGCAGCAATATTTTTTTTAGTTTGTATGACAACATTTTCTTTTTCACAGCGTGAATTTGAAATAATCTTATTTGAGACTGTAGTAAATGAATTCGATGTAATTGGCGAGGATGCATATGAAAAAAGCAATCGTGTTAAAGAAGATATTACACTAAAAGTTAAAGCAGAAGTAAAAACTACTACTAAAGCAGAAGCTTCAGGCGGTGTAATTTTTGAGGCAACAAATATTTTGGATGGTAATATGAAAACCTGCTGGTTAAGTGCAGGTGATGGCAGAAATGAAGATGTTGAATTGGTAATTGATCTGGAAGAAGTAGAAGGTATTAATGTAGCTATGATAAGTGATATTTATTTTTTTAGCGGCTGGCGTAAAGATTACCAAACCTGGAAAGAATATTCACGGATTAAAAAAATGATCATGACCGTTAATGATCTTCCTTATGGAGAAATTACTTTTCAGGATACTTACAAGCAACAGAGCATTGATCTGGAAAAATTTAAAATAGACAGAACCAGAAGAAGCCGTATCCGTTTCAGAGTTGTTGATATGTACAAAGGATCCAAATACAATCAGCTTGCATTAAGTGATATTCAGATACTTGGTAAAGCTAAATAATGAGTAATTCAGTTGAGATAAATGGTCTTAATAAATCTTACGGAAAACTATCCGTATTAAAAGACGTAAATCTCAACGTTCCTGAAGGTGCGATATACGGTTTAATTGGTCCGAACGGTGCCGGTAAAACAACTTTAATAAAAGCGTTAGTTGGTGCTTTAAAATATGATTCAGGAAAAATTTCAGTTTTAAATTTGGATCCCATTAAAAACAAATGGGATCTGCGGAGACAAATTGGTTATATGCCTCAAACCCCTTCGTTATATGGCGATCTTACTGCATTTCAAAATATTTCTTTTTTCGGAAAAGCGCATGGCATAAAAAATTTAGAGGAAGAGACGAATAAAATTCTCGCCTTTACTGAGTTAAGCGACAGGAAAAATGATCTGGTGCGGAATTTTTCGGGCGGGATGCAAAAAAGAGTTTCATTAGCATGTACTTTAATTCATAAACCAAAAATAATTTTTTTAGATGAACCAACAGCTGCGGTTGATCCGCAATTAAAACAACGCACTTGGGCTTTATTTAAAAAATTATCAGAAAGTGGTGTTACTATTTTTGTAAGTACGCATTTAATGGATGAAGCGATGTTATGTGATAAAGTTACAATATTACGACAAGGAGAAGTTTTGTTAGTAGATACGCCTCATAATATTTTAGTGAAGGGGAAAACAAAGATCACCGTAAACAGGAACGGAACCAAAACAGAATTAATTTCAGGCTCTTCCGCATCTGCTTTGGCCTCGGAATTAAAAAAATTCGGATTGGACAAAGAAATTCAGGATATAACATTTACGCAGGATAATATTGAGAACATTATTCTTGACATTGTAGATAAAAAGAAATGAAGAACGCATTTATCATAGGGAAACGCGTAATTATACAGCTAAAAGGTGACAAACGTTTTTTGGCTTTGTCGCTCATTGCTCCTTTGATCATAATTTATTTACTTAAAATTGTTTTTGATATTATAACGCCGGAACTGGATATGCCAATGAATGAATTCATGCCGGTGCCAATAGAAATGCCAACACTTGCAACTCCAAAATTCATTTTACCTGTATCGGCTTTTATTGTCCACTTTTTAAGTTTTGTTTTATGCGCGATCTTATTGGTGCAGGAAAGAACGCGTGGAACTTTAGAGCGCATGCTTATTAATGGCTACAAAAAAACCTCCATAATAATGGGTTACACCATTGGTTATTTTGGTTTAGCAACTTTACAAGCTATACTTGTCATTACAGAAGAGATCTATTTATTTAAATTCGATTTCGCAACCTCAACCATAGTTATTTTATTTTTTGTGATTTGGTTATTAGCAATTGTATCTGTAATGCTTGGAATTTTTATTTCAACTTTTGCGCGGCATGAAGGACACGTGTTTCCTTTTATTCCATTGATCATTTTACCATCTGTTTTTTTAACCGGTGTTTTAGCTGATCCTGAGAAGTTACCTACGTGGGCTAATTGGCTCGGCCATTTATTTCCTTTGCGTTATGCGAATAACATTCTTACTACTTTAACAAAACCGGAATTTCATTATAGTGAATTTACAGGGGATTTTTTAATTCTGATCGGATATGCGTTAGGACTTTTATTATTAGCCTCAAGAACATTAAAAGAAAGTGATTGATCTTTTAAAAAGCTGAACTGATTTTTTTTACGATCTCTTCAAACTCCTCTTTCGTTAATTTTAATTTTTGATTCGCGAAATTACAATCACTCATAGAGTTGATAGGAATTAAATGCACATGAGCATGCGGAACTTCCAGTCCGATAACCGCAATAGAAACCCTATTACAAGGAATTACTTTTTCAATTGCTACTGCAACTTGCTTGCTAAATTCCATTAATCCGGTATAAGTTTCATTATCCAGATCAAAAATATAATCAGTTTCTTTTTTTGGAATGACAAGTGTATGTCCTTTTGTGAGAGGAGAAATATCAAGAAAAGCGAAATACTTTTCGTTTTCGGCCACCTTGTAGCAAGGGATATCGCCATTAATGATCTTTGTAAAAATGCTTGGCATTAAATAGAAATACTTACCACTTGAAACGGAATAACTCCGGCAGGAACTGAGATCTCAACTTTATCCCCTACTTTCTTTCCTAACAAACCTCTGCCAATTGGAGAATCAACAGAAATTTTTCCGGATTTTAGATCAGCTTCACTTTCGGCAACAAGCGTGTACGACATGGTTGCGTTATTTTTTAGGTTTTTTATTTTAACTGTGGTTAGAATACTTACCTTATTTAGATCGAGCTGAGTCTCGTCAACTAAACGTGCACTCACTAAAACATCTTTTAATTTGGCTATTTTAACCTCTAATAAAGCTTGAGCTTCGCGTGCTGCGTCATACTCGGCATTTTCACTTAAGTCGCCTTTTTCACGTGCTTCGGCCACGGCATACGTACATTTTTTACGCTCAACAGTTTCTAGTTGATGTAATTCATCCTTTAGTCGCTTTAATCCTTCATCTGTGTAATATCCGATATTCGCCATAGCTCAAGTATAAAAAAACAAGAATCCCGATTGCTCGGGACTCTTCATAAAAATAAAAAAAATAAAAAACTTATAGGTTTATTCTAAAGCCAAAAGTGTGAACCCCACCAAATGGATTTGTAAACCGGTACGAATAATCAATACCAAAAGTCGATTTCTTTTCGCCTAATGGAATTTCAACTGTAGCGCCGCAAGTTGGTCCTGTAAAGGCCGTCATACGTTGTGCTTTTAAATTATCATTTCCTTTTGTGAAAATATACTTCTCGGTATATAAGCCACCTCTTAACATTAATATGTCTTTCCAAGAATATTCTAAACCAAAACAATAGTTGTCATAAGTAAAAGAATTAGAAGTATAATTAGCAGCTATTGTAACACGGTGTGTTTTTAATCTGCTTACAGTATCTTTTGTTAAATAAAGATCGTAAGCACCGCCAATGTTAATTAGAGCAGGTAACTCAAATCCTGCAGAACGGTTACTGATAGTGTAATCGTAGGTTTGACCTGAGAAAGCAGTGCTGTTTCCAACAGTTGCCTGGTTAGTTAAACCATCACCTTTATACGACATTTTTGGTCCGACATTTTTTAAGGAGATACCGAAATGTATCTGATCCATTTTACCTGTGTGGTATTGGATACCTGCATCAATTGCAACACCGCGTGCCGACACATCAGATATTTGTTCAGAAATAAGTTTTACGTTAATACCGCCATAAATATTATCTGAGAAACCTTTTGCATAGGATAAGCTGATGTTATAGAATGAAGGATTAAAAGTTCCTAATCCGCCTTCAGGCTGATCTTCGGTAGTTCTTTCTATTTTCCCCGCATTAATTGCTACAATGCCTAATCCGATCGCTCCGGTTTCGCCAACGTGTTGTGTAATACCAAACGAATTCATAAAAATACCTGAACCTACTAACCAATTAGTACGCGAAAAATTAATTTCGGTTTTTTTGGTAAATGCAGTTCCTGCAATATTTAAGAACTGCGATTCGATACCGCGAGAACGGGCTTGTCCTGCTCCTGCCCATCCTGCACTACGTCCGTACGGATTCATTAATAATTGACTGGCACCTGCTTGTCCGGCGCGTTCAGGGTTTCCGGCAAAAACCGTACTGGTTAAAGCACTTGCTAAAACTAACAGTTTTACTTTATTTAAATTTTTAATCATACTCTTAAGCGTTAATAAATGTTAGTAGTTCTGTAGATCTAAAGGACGCATTACACCAAACCATTTTAATATTTTCTCAGATTTAATTGAAGGTGCATCAATATGGAAAATGTATAATCCACTTGCAATTGGAATACCGTATTGATTTTTAAGATCCCAATCTAAATAAGGAATGCGTTTTGATTGTTTGATGTCACTTACAGTTGTATAATCATCTTCCTGACCGGCTACATCACGTTTAAATGTTCTGATCAATGTTCCGTTCATAGTAAATATTTTAATTGTACATACGCTCGGAAGATTTGTGATCCTTACTCTGTTATCGAGACGGTTTGATTCGTATTTAGAATAAGCATAATAAGGATTTGGAACAATTCTAACATAATCTAACGCATTTTTAGAAGCTGTTGCATCACCTATCATTGTATAAATATCCGCAGTATTGAATTCGTACATTGGAAGATTCATATTTAAAGGAACAGCAGATGTATCTTGAGGCAAATAAGCAGCAGGTGTAGCAGTTACCCAACCAGTACCTCCAACAGGAGCCGCACTTCCAATGAAGTTTGAAGTAAAAGGTGATCTTGTAGTCCACTCAGTTGAATAACCATATCTATAAGGTTTTTTAACCCTTATCCTTACTTTAACATCGCAAGGAATGTTTGCTGGATCTTTAATTGAATATCCTCTTTTTAATAATGGTATGTTAACCCACATCGCATCGCGCATTACATTTCTCAATGGCCAATGTCTTAAAAATGTAGCCACATTGCCAATGTTAGTTGTAACAGAATTAGACGAAAACATTTGATCGTAGATTTGTTTTCCGGCATCATATCTTCCTGCGCCTATTGGTTTACCGTTAAGTGGAATTAATGGTGCGTAAGAACTTGAAGCCGCAGTTGTGGTATATACTGCGTCTGTCCGATGTCCGAACACATAAATATAGTGGCGACCACCAAATGCATTTTGATATGTATTTCCATCAATTGTTGATGTTGGATTCCAGCGCATATCATTACCATTATCGGCAAAGTTGTAGCTATCCTCACCAAATGCCATGTTTAAACGTTCGCCTGTTTCAATATTAATTGCATAACCCGGGAACC
>JANYCL010000481.1 GCA_025360355.1 Sphingobacteriaceae bacterium | reverse complement strand
TCAGGATGACAGGCGATGTGATCTTTTTTATTCGGTAACTTTTACAGCTTCGTAACATTTTATGTCGCCCGCCGCACCAAGGTATTCGGCATCAATATCTACCAAGCCTACTCTTTTTACCTGCTCTTTGCTTAAAGGTTTCGCCGGATACCAACGGTCTTCAACCAGTTTCAATTCAACATCCTTATTAAGCAAAAGCTGATTAAGTTGTTTTTGAGTCAAAAATACAACGCTTTGATCGTCTTCTTCTTCATCCACATCTTCTGCAACAATGATATTCCCTACTAATTTCAACTTAGGAACTTCGGGTTTATATTTGAACTCAAGATCTTCCTGAGTGTTGATCTCAATATATTTAATACCGGTTATGTGTATTTCTGCCATTTTCTCTAAAAATTATGTGCAAGTTTAACCATATTAGCCCCTATTGCCAAAATTTTTTTTAAAGAATCTGACTCGAAATGTTAATAAATCACACCCTGTTGAGAGTAAAAGTGAAGATGGTGCCTTCTCCCTGACTACTTTTTACGCTTATAGTTTTTTGATGCGCCTCAATGATATGTTTAACAATGGCTAAACCGAGTCCGGTGCCGCCCTGCTCTCTGCTGCGGCCTTTATCTACTCTATAGAACCGCTCGAATAAACGGGGTAAATGCTCGGCAGAGATACCAATTCCATTGTCTTTTACTTCAACAATTACATCATCGTTATACAAACTAAAGTTGATATCGGTCTTGCCACCTTCTTTACCGTATTTTATGCTGTTTGTAATTAAATTAACAAGCACTTGCCGTATCCTGAATTTATCGGCCTGAACCATTAAAGGCTTATCGAATTTTTTAGAAAGCGATATAGTTACATTTTTCCTTCGTGCGATCATATCCAGTTGTTCGAGCACATCGCGGCATTGTGCACTGAAATCATATTTTTCAAATTCTAATTCCAATGAACCGGTTTCTAATTGCGTTATGGTTTCAAGATCATCAATAATATGAATGATGCGTTCAATACTTTTATCAGCGCGTTTTAAATAATCAAGATTAATCGTTGGATCATTTAATCCACCATCAATTAAAGTGGAAACATAGCCCTGAATATTAAATACAGGAGTTTTTAATTCGTGAGAAACATTTCCTAAATATTCTTTCCGATAACTATCAACATTTTTTAAATGCTCTAATTCTTTTTGACGTTCAATTGCAATTTTTTTTACTTCAAGATCTAATTTTGTTATGGGATCGATCTCATCTAATTCGAAATTGGTATCAGGAATTTCATTTTGCGGCAAAATTTTTGTGAGTTCATTATGAACGTTCATTATTTTATCGAAGATGAACGGATTGTAAATAAAATACAAGACAAAAAACGAAATGACAAAAAAAGCAAAGAACAAGATCAGCACCAATGCAAAATCGAAACCGCTTGCTGAGAATAATTGCCACAAAATAAGAGCAGATGCGCATAAAAAAGCGTTGAGCACACTTAATAAAATGACAAAGGCTGATGTTTTTTGATTTTTCAATTTTATAATTATAATGTCGACAATTGAGTTTCGAGTGCTTTTATCTTTGCTTCGGCATCGGCTTGTTTTTTGCGCTCAAGTGCGATCAATTCGGGTTTTGCATTCGCTACAAATTTTTCGTTCGATAATTTAATTTGTACGCTTTTTAAAAACCCTTTATTATAATCTATTTCTTTAGCGAGACGAACTTTTTCTTCATCTATGTTAATGTTAGTCGATAAAGGAACAAAGAACTCGGTAGATCTTACCATGAACGAAATAGCACCTTCCACTTTTTCTTTTTTATATGTTAGTGAATTAAGGTTTGCTAATTTCATTACTAATTCATCAAAATAAGAATGTTGTGCATCCGACTTTTCAATCAACTCTAATTTTTCTTTTGGTGATAATTGTTTTTGCGCACGGATATTTCTGATAGCTGCAACAATTTCTTTACAAACTTCAAATCCGTCTAATTGCTTTTTATCTAAAGTTTGTGATTCAGGCCAAGACGCAACAATGATGCAATCTTTTTCAGTTCTGTCCTTTAATAAATGCCAGATCTCTTCGGTAACAAATGGCATCCAGGGGTGCATTATTTTTAATAAACTTTCTAAATAAGCCACTGTTGTTTCGTAAGTAACTTTATCAATTGGTAAAGCTTTTCCATCTACAAATTCCG
>JANYCL010000055.1 GCA_025360355.1 Sphingobacteriaceae bacterium | reverse complement strand
TTAGCCAACATAAGGATATTGATCCGAACATGATTGAATTTGAATTTAATTCCTATACGTTAACAAAAGAAAGCAAAGCTAAATTAGATACGATTTTACCAATTGTAAAAAAAAGAATTGACAAAAATTGCATTGTTAAATTAACTAATTGGAGCTGTCCTAATGAAACTAAAAAAAATACTTTTATAGGAGTAATGAGGGCAAAGGTCATATCGCAGTATTATGAAAAGGTCTATAAACTTCCTTTGGATAAGTTTTTAATCGAAGATCAAAATCTTGACTCAACTGATTTGAGAATCCCATGTGAAAATAAAAAAGTTAATGGTTATATATATGTACACGGGGGCTTTTGTTATCCCGAATAATAGGACTAAATAAAATGAAAAAGATATTCCTTCTTATAGCATTCCCATTCATTCTTAATGCGCAAACCGCTATTGAAGGTAAAGCCGTTAAAGATTCAACAAAAACCGTTAGCAGAACAAAAGAAGAAGCTAAACAATTATGTGAAAGTTTACGCGATCGCCTTAATGCCGGTGAAAGTTTTAGTGATTTAGCTACACAATATAGCGACGATCCCGGCTCTGCTAAAAAAGGTGGGATGTTACCTCCCTTAAAACGCGGACAAATGGTTCCTGAATTTGAAGAAGCGGTTTATAGTTTAAAACCCGGAGAAATTTCTGACGTATTTGAAACAAAATATGGTTTTCATTTTGTTCAGTTAATGAGTCGTGATGGGGAAACCCGTGTTGCACGGCATATTCTTGTAATGGTCAGGTAAATTATTTCCGGGCAATAATTCGTTTCCTGTGTTTTGTTCCCCATTTATGCAGTTCTCCTATTAATGGCTGAAGTGTTTTTCCATAAGAAGTTAGTTCATATTCTATACTTACAGGTAATGTGTCGTAAACCCGCCTTTCAGCAAGTCCATTTATTTCCAATTCTTTAAGCTCTTTCGATAACATTTTAGGTGTGAGACCGGGTATTTCCCTCTGTATTTGTTTAAAACGTTTTTTTCCAAAACTTAATGAAAGGATTATCTGCAATTTCCATTTACCACTCAAAATGTCCAAAGCATCCTTTACCGGTAAAAGCATTTTTGTGCATTCAGTCCCTGATAAATGAGAAGGACATTTCCGCTTATCGTGTTCTATTGCTTCCATTTATCAAAGATACTAAACCACAGCTTTCTTTTACATACCGCTTTCCAAAAGTATACCGCTATACTTTAGGAAAGCGATACCAAAACGATACTAGATTTACATATATTTGTCAAGTAAACTATTTCTAACCTATAAAATAAATATCATGAATAAAACAACCCGTATCATTTCCATTGTATTAATGGTTTTAGCTTCTCTTTCTCTTGTGATGAGCGCTATTATGAAGATCATAGGTTCGCAACAAGTAATTGACGGACTTGGAAAAGCCGGCTTGGGAAATTATATATTGCCTATTGGGATAGTTGAATTAGTTTCTGTCATGCTTTTTCTTATTCCGAAAACTCACAAACTTGGCTTTCTGCTTTTATGTTCATATTTAGGAGGGGCAATTTCAATTGAATTAGCAACAGGTCAAGCGCCTTCAGCAGCTATTTTTCTTGCAATTGTTTGGATCTCGGTTTATCTGCGTAACAAAGGAATGTTTTTACATCAGCCGGTAAAGGAAGAGAATATAATTACCTAGATTTCTTTTACAGACTTTTTATGCGTTTCGATGTGATGTTGCAATTGCGATTTAAGCGTCGCTAAATACTCTTTCAGGTCGTGTGTGTTTACTGTTTTCTGTTCTGTTTCGCCAATGGAAATTGGTGTTTCACTTAAATATTTATAGAGTTCAGGATATGAAGTTTCTATTTCAGTAGTGATCTGAATAATATCCTGCATTAAAGTATTGAGTGTTTTCATTTTAAAAAAAATCAGCTTTTCACTTCAACACTTACCTTCTCCACATCTCCATTCATTGGAGGAACAAGTTTGGTAACTTTTACATGGAGAGTTTTTATTCCTTTTAAGTCGGATTTTATTTTATCGAAAATTCTCTGACAAACCTGTTCAATTAATTTTGAACGTATTGCCATTTCTGCTTTTGTAATTTCGTAAACCGTGCAATAGTCAACTGTTTTTTGTAGATCATCTGTTTTAGCAGCTTCGGTAAAATCAGTTGTTATATAAACATCCACAATATAATTGCCTCCAATTTTTGCTTCCTCTTCTAAACAGCCGTGGTAAGCGTAAAGTTTTATTCCTTCTATGTTGATTGCGTGTGTAGACACAAATTTATTTATTTCCCAAAAATAAGAAATTAAATGGGTTTGGGCTAAAACCCTTTCCAATCTTAATAAAAACCCCGACCTAAAGGTCGGGGCTACTAATCAAATTGTTTTTGCCACGACCTTTAGGTCGTGGATAAAATAAAAAAAGGAAGTGGACTTTAGTCCAAATTATTAGAAACCTCCACCCATTCCGCCGTCTTGTCCTTGATCGGTAGTTGAACCTTTTTTACCGCGCATCTTGAAGATAGATGAGTCAAATTTTCCGAATAAATAAGTCACACTAAATTTCAAATATCTTGTTTCACGACGACGAGACAGGTCCTGTGTATAATAATCGGTTTGTAAATGTGTACCCATACGTTTTGTATTGAATACATCGCTCAATGTTAAATTAAATACCCATTTCGTACTTATCATTTTGTTCAAAGAAATATCCATGAAGTACATATCTAATGTGCGGCCGTTGATAATAACTTTAGGCGCTTCATAAGTTCCGTTAACTTGTAAGGTCATAAACCATGGTAAAGAATAGCTCAATGTTAATTTACCCTTGTAACTCCAGCCTTGTGTAACGGTAGAAGGTTGATTTGCGATGATACCGCTTGTTAAGTAAACGTAATATGCATCAACGTTAACAGTCGCTGTTAACTTTTTAAAGAAAGTATAACGCAAAGTGTTTTCCAAGCCATAACGCAAACTGGTTTTACCATTCACAAATGTGTTTACTAATACAGTAGAATCAGCTGCCGAAGGATAAGCTGAGTTAGTGATCGGCTGCTCACTTAATCTTCCATAAGCAGACACTAACCAATTTCCTTTATCAAAAATA
>JANYCL010000358.1 GCA_025360355.1 Sphingobacteriaceae bacterium | reverse complement strand
AAAACAAATAAAAAATACATGAAACGTATACTAATTTTCATCCTTGCATTAAATTTTATTTCCAGATCTGCTTTAAAAGCTGATGAAGGAATGTGGTTACCAATGTTATTAGGCGAACAAGTTTATGCCGACATGGTAAAGAAAGGTTTAAAATTATCGAAAGAACAA
Source organism: Sphingobacteriaceae bacterium (assembly GCA_025360355.1). Taxonomy (GTDB): domain Bacteria; phylum Bacteroidota; class Bacteroidia; order B-17B0; family Aurantibacillaceae; genus JAHEYG01. Next base: position 4,588 of record JANYCL010000358.1, on the reverse strand, counting down.
TTGTATAGTATAAATCAGGCAAGCATTAAAGATGCGATCATAATTTTTGGCGGAGGTTGTACCGGCGAAATTGTAAGTAAGGAAGGTTTGATCTTTACAAATCACCATTGCGGATATAATGCTATTCAAGCAGCAAGTACTTTAGCGCATAATTATTTAATAGATGGTTTTTGGGCACGCAGTAAACAAGAAGAAATAAAAGCGCCGGGTGTTCATGCTCAGTTCTTAGTGAAAATAGTTGATGTTACTGATAAAATAAACGAAAAAATAAAAGATATTAAAGGAAATGAGTTAACCGCAAAGTTACCGGCAATCTTAAATGAAATATCAACTAAAGAAACAGAAGGCACTGGTTTAGAAGGCCGTGTTGTTCCGATGTTCAAAGGCAATCAATTTTTATTATTTGTTTATGAAAGATATAAAGATGTTCGTTTAGTTGGAACGCCTTCTGAAAGCGTTGGTAAATTTGGTGGTGATACTGATAATTGGGAATGGCCTCGTCATACAGGTGACTTTTCTATTTTCCGTGTGTACATGAGTAAAGACGGAAAGCCTGCAGAATATTCGGCAGACAATGTTCCTTTCAAAGCAAAATATTTTTTACCGGTTTCTATCAAAGGTGTTAAAGATGGTGACTATGCAATGATCTATGGTTACCCGGGGGGTACTAACCGTTATGAAACATCATACGGGGTAAAATTAAAAACAGATATCGAAAATCCTTCGTTAGTGAGTTTACGGGAACAACGTTTAAAATTCATGTTAGAAGAAAGACGTAAAGATCCGGCTGTAAATTTACAATTGGCAGGTTATTACGCAGGCGTTGCAAACTATTGGAAATTTTTTGATGGTGAAACAAAACAATTATTAAAATTTAAAACTTTCGAAGAGAAGCAAGTGCACGAAGCGGCATTTACAACTTGGGCAAAAGGCAAACCGGAGTACGAAAATCTATTCAGCGATTACGAAAAAGCATACGAAGCATGGAGGCCTTATGTTAAGCAACGTGTTTATTTAAATGAAGGCATCATGGGTTCACCGCTAATTGCGTTTGCAGCAAATTTACAAAAGTTAGATGCTGCGCTTAGCAAAAAAGATGTAAGTAAAAGAGAGATCGAAAAAGTGGATAGCATTTTAAAGAAAACATGGACCACATTTCATAAAGCAGAAAACATTGCTTCTGATAAAAACACTTTATCATTTGTAACGCAAGCTTTTTATACTGAAGTTGATGCTGCACAACATCCGAAAGGATTTTATAGTTGGTTAAATTCGAAATTCGGCGAATTAAAAAACAAGCAGGCATATAATTCATTTACTGACCATGTGTTTAGTAATACTATGTTTTTGGATTCAGTGAAATGGAATAAGTTCATTGAAAATCCTGACACAGCAACTTTACACAAAGACCCTGCATTTATGGTTGCGAATACTTTCAATTCTAATTTCACAACTAACTACCAAAAATATGCCAACGATTTTAATGCGCAGAATTTTGCATTAGGCCGTACTTATTTGAAAGGTATTTTAGAAATGAACAAAGGAAAAAAAATGTATCCTGATGCAAACTTCACCATGCGCGTTTCTTTTGGTAATGTAAAATCATACATTCCCCGCGATGGCGTAAAATACAATCACATCACAACATTAAGCGGTGTGCTCGAAAAATATAAACCGGGCGATTATGAATTTGATCTGCCCGCAAAATTTTTGGAATTGGCAAGGAAAAAGGATTTTGGTCAGTATGCTGATCCGATCACAAAAGATATTGTTGTTGGTTTTATTACCACGAACGATATTACCGGCGGTAACTCCGGTTCGCCTGTAATAAATGGAAATGGTGAATTAACCGGATTAGCTTTTGATGGAAATTATGAAGCGTTGAGTCACAAAATTGCTTTTGACAAAGATCTGAATCGTACGATTTGTTTAGATGTGCGTTATATGCTTTGGGTGGTTGATAAAGTGGGAGGAGCAACAAACATCATTCAAGAATTAGATCTGAGGAAATAATCCTTCTTCAAAATCAGAATGACATTATAAAAAATCCTGCTCAAGCGGGATTTTTTATTTTTTCTTAACCAAACGATCAAGACTTTTTTGCATAAATTTTTCGGAAGTCATTAAAGCTGTTTGTATACGCTTAGCATAATTAATACTATCGGTAATGTTTTTATTTTTTTCTACAATTACTTTATTCATGTTTTCTAATTGAATGTTTGATCTTTGTTTGATGCGATAACCTCTGTAAATAAAAATACTAAGCAAACAAATAAGTACGAAACCGATCGAAACACTGTAAATGATGATCTTTTGCTGACGTTTCTCTTGTGTAAACACGAGTTCACGATTTTCCTGTTCAAGTTTTGAAATGGCTTCTTTTTTATCAAATTCATATTGAAAACGGATGTCAGCAACCCTGTCGTTTGTTTCGATATTAAACAAACTGTCTTTGGTTTGCATAAACAATTGGTGAAACTTAAATCCATCTTTATAATTACCTTGCTCAATATAAACATCAGACAATTGAGCATAAATATCTTTTAGCAAAGATCTCTTTCCTATTTTTTCAGTGAGTTCACGCGCTTTATTTAAATAATCAAATGCTTCAGTGTATTTTTTAAATTTTCGGTTCAGTATCCCAATGTTGAGATAACAGGAAGCAATTCCGTCATCATCGTGGATCTCTTCACGTATCGCTAATGATTTTAAATAAAACGCAAGAGCACGGTCTCTTAATTTTTTCTGTTCAAACAATCCGCCAATGTTATTGTAGGAATAAGCCATTCCGAATTTATCGTCGATCTCAATTTCTATTTTCAAAGCTTTTTCATGAATCGCAATTGCAGTATCAATTTTTTTTAAAGCATCGTAAATCGCGCCAATGTTATTTAAGGAAGTAACGATCCCATTCTTATCATTTAACTTTTCTCTGTACTGCAAAGATTTCTGATGAAATTCCATCGCTTTATCATAGATCTCCTGTTCGTAATATAAATTACCGATGTTATTGTAAACGGTTGCAAGCCCATCTATATCTTTTTGTTTTTCCAAAAGAGCCATGCACTTATATTGATAACTAAAAGCTTCAACAAAATTTCCGGTCTCAAGATAAACAAGCCCCATATTTCCCAGAACCTTAGTGATCATCGCAGTGTCTTTCAAGTTTTCAGCGATGACAGAGGACTTTTTATAATATTCAATTGCTTGGCGATGACTATGTCTTTCCATACACAAATTTCCCAATATATTTAAACATACAGAGATCTGATGTTTGTTGTTGATTTTTTTGGACAGTTCGTAAGCTTCATTTGTAAACATAAAAGCTTTATCGAGATCATTCTGATATTCTATATAAGCAAGATCAACAAGTGTATTGATCTTAACAGAATCATTTGTAACAGTTTTTAAAAATGACAATAAAGAATCTTTTTCAGATCGCTGGCCAAACAATAACGATTGCGTCCATAGTATCAGGACAGAAAAAAAGACAATGCGTTTGAACGGTATCATTTCATTATAAAAATAACATTAAAATCTTAATATCATGCAATTTCTGAGACGAACTCATTAAAAAATTGCTTATCATTGGTAAAGAATTATGTTTAGCGAAGAAGAAATACTTAAGCAATTGAGGTCTGTAGCTTATAGCTTTGGTCCGGATTCAGCATCTGCTAAAAAGGAAGTTTTAATAAAAGGATCTGAGAGCAATTTCAAAAAACCCGGCTCTATCTTAAAATACCACGATGCGCTTTTATTCTTATTGTCTTACCCCGAAAATAAAGAACTTGCAACACTTGCACAAAATGAAATGGAACGTTTGTCGGAGCAGATTAAAAAATTATCAGGTCCCAAAAAAGAAAAATTAGATCTTAGCGGATTAACATTTACAAATACACATGGCGGATTCAGCATAAGTTTAATAAAATGGTTGCTGAAGAAATTTCCCGGACAAGTTTCAATACATTCTTTTGATGAAGAAGGTGTTCATCCCAAAGAAATTTTAAAACATGCTTTGGGAGAAATGGAATTTGAAATTGCTTCGGATGAAAAATTAAAATCTGAAGCTTGGATCGTAAAAGTTAGCGGAACAAAGAATTCTGCAAAACAAATGCAATGGCTCATCCACCAATTTGAAAGAATTGAAGCAAGCGATCTTATAAAAGATCAGTTAATGGAATCGCTGAAATTATATGTTACTATTGAACCGAAAGAAAAAGAATTCTCAAGAAGTCTCGGACGAGTAGGGCAGAAAGAAATTTATTATCACAGTAATGGCATTCTCAAAAAATTTGACGAATCAGCTTTGATCAATAAAAAATTGCCCTCACCAAAAAAATTATCTCAACAGCAAAAACACGAAATAATAAAATGCTCACGTGTTGCTTTGTGTTTGTTGAATAGAGAAACAGATCCGGTAACTTATTGCAATGAAGACGGACTTTTGTATTATGAATTGGAACACGGTTTGTCCATCGCTTTATTCAGCATGTTGCCTGAAAGAAGATTACCATTAGAATCTTATATTGGATTTATGATGTTCAAAAATGGTTACCCGATGGCTTATGGCGGCGGATGGTTATTTGGC
>JANYCL010000341.1 GCA_025360355.1 Sphingobacteriaceae bacterium | reverse complement strand
AAGCGCACTGCTTTTCCGGAAATTAATACATACACGGCAGCTATCAGAATGCTGCTTAAAAAAATAATTGGTAAAAGAGTTGAATGCGACTTAAATAAAATAAATGCAGGCCATTGCCAAATTGGTAAACTTAATGCATGTTTATAAATTATCGATTCGGCCGAAAAAAGCAAACTATAATCACAGAACCAATAAATACATTTATAAATTACAAACAAAGCCAATAATTTACGAAGCAGGTTTGCTTCAGCAACATTTTTGCACTCATCAAAAAAATATGTAGTTACTTTATTCAGCTGTTTTATAGTAATGTGAATTATATTTTCCTCCATACGAATCACTTGTCCGTATAATTATTTCAAGATCTTTTGGTCTACTCCCATTTTTTTGCGACAAATAATGTACAATTATTTTTAGCAGAACGTTGTAATTTTCATTCCCGCCTTTATACACTTCTATACTATTTTCTTTTTTTACAGAAGAAGCATAATATCTTATAGCATTTGAAAATGAAAGAGAAATATTCTCATAGCCACCAAAACGGTTCCGTTGATGTGCTAAAACGATCTCATTAAAAACATCATGCCATTTATTCCCATCATGCCTAACATAAATATTAAAATTTTGTTTAGGGATGGGCGCAAACATGCTCCACGATTGATGGAAGTACGGATAAACATAAGGATACACATAATTTTTTAATTTACTCCCGTCGTTTGCGGGATATGCATAAACCAAAACAGTCAAAAAATGACCAATTAAATAAACCGATAATACGGTTGCAATAATTATTTTATGTTTATATTTAATGCTCTAAATTAACCATTAAATTCTATTATGAAAAAAACGCTTTTTCTTATTCTCGCAGCCGCTTTCTCTCTAAGCTTATTATCTCAAAATAAATTACTGACCATTCAGGATGCAGTTGCTAAAGGCCGCACTACTCTGGCACCAAAACGACTACAAAATCTAACATTTATTAAGGGAAGCGATAAATTTTCTTACGTCGATAATAATATTGTAAAAGTTGGCGATAACAACACTGGAAAAGTAAACGATTTCGTGACCATGTACGAAATAAACAAAATTCTGAAAGCTGAAAAACGCGATTCATTAAAGCAGATCATAATTTTAGACTGGAAAAACGAAAAACAATTTTATTTCTTAAGCGGAATCCTTGAATTAATTTATGATGGAAGCACAAAAAAAGTTTTGGATGACGATCGCAAACAAAATGACAAAAGCTTAACGGCTTACGATGAATTAAATAACGACACATACGCTTTTGTTAAGGATGATAATAATTTATACATCAGTGTAAAAGGAGTTGAAACGCAAATAACAAAAGATGGTTCTTATACTTTAGTTTACGGAAAAACAGTTCACCGTGAAGAATTTGGAATTGAAAAAGGAACATTTTGGAGTCCGACCGGAAATTTTTTAGCTTTTTACCGGATGGATCAAAGTGATGTTACAGATTATCCAATCATCGACTGGAGTAAATATCCCGCTGAAAATAAAAACATTAAATATCCAATGGCGGGCGGGAAAAGTCATTATGTTACTCTTGGGATCTATGATATGAAAACAGGGAAAACATTATATGTAAAAACTGAAGGCGACAAAGAACAATATTTAACTAATATACAATGGAGCCCGATTGAAAAGAACATTTACATTGCTGTTTTAAACCGCGGACAAAACCACATGAAATTAAATGAGTATGATGTTGCTTCCGGAAATTTTGTGCGGACGGTTATTGAGGAGAAAGATGAAAAATATACAGAGCCTCTTACACCAATGCTCTTTGTAAAAAATGAAAAACAATTTATCTGGATCAGCAGAAGAGATGGATATCGTCACGCTTATTTATACAACATCGATGGAACTTTGATAAAACAATTAACGAAAGGTAAATGGGAAATAAAAACTACTGATGCATTTGATGAGAGTTACTCGCGTTTATTTTTTCACGCTAATGAGCAAGGACCGGCCAATCAGGATTTCTATTCTGTAAATACAAAAACAGGTGAAATGATAAAGTTAACTTCGGGTTCAGGTTTTCATACTGCAACTTTAGATGCGAAAGGGAATTATTTTATAGGCAATTATACTTCGTGCTATATTCCCCGCGAATATTCCATTGTGAATACCAAAAACAAAAAATCAATTTCAATATTTAAAGCAGAGAATCCTATCAAAGATTATAAATTGGGCAGATGGAGTTTATTCACTATCCAAAATACTGAAGGAACAGATCTGTATTGCAGATTATTTAAACCTGTTGATTTCGACAGCACTAAAAAATATCCGGTGATCGTTTATTTATATAACGGTCCGCATTCACAAATGGTAACCAACTCATGGTTAGCAGGAGGAGAATTATGGTATCAATACATGACGCAAAAAGGTTTTATAATTTTCACTGTTGATGGCAGAGGAACTTCCTATCGCGGAAAAGATTTTGAACAAGCAACATTTCGTCAGCTGGGAACAAAAGAAATGGAAGATCAATTAAAAGGAGTTGATTATTTAAAAACACTTCCTTACGTTGATGGCAACAGATTAGGCGTTTTTGGTTGGAGCTTCGGCGGTTTTATGAGTACGAGTTTAATGACAAGAAGTCCTGGTGTTTATAAAGTAGGAGTTGCAGGCGGACCGGTTATTGACTGGAGTTACTACGAGATCATGTACGGTGAACGTTACATGGATATGCCACAGGAAAATAAAGAAGGTTACGAGAAAAATAATTTATTGAATTACGTTGATAAACTAAAAGGGAAATTATTGATGATACACGGAACGCAAGATCCTGTCGTTGTTTGGCAGCACACTATGAAGTATTTGAAAAAAGCAACTGATAAAGGAATCCAACTTGATTATTATGTTTATCCCGGACATGAACACAATGTGATTGGTAAAGACCGTCCGCACTTAATGGAAAAAATTTGCAATTACTTTATTGATAATTTGTAGAGTTTAGAGTTTAGGGAAAAATGGCATTTTCATGAATTATTGCCGATCGCAAGTATATTAGTCACCGTTTTGTAGATTTGATTCGCTAGTTTTGGGATAAGTGATTTTAGCCGCTTCGAGCATTTTACCTATTCTGTAAAGTTTCATCATTATTAAAAAACGTTTTTCGAAAATATTTAATTCCTCAAAATTTTTGACCCTGTATGTTTTTGCCTTTTTCATTTATTAACATTTAGGAACAAACTATTCTGTACCATTTTCGTAATTTAGCATTACAAATATAATGAAAAAGCTTTTTTTAATATTAGCAATTGGGACCACATTTTTATCCTCCTTTCAAACCCTTACGGTAGCCGGAAAAATAATTGAGTTTTGTAAAAGCAATATGGGCAAGAAGGTTGACAGAGGTGAATGCTGGGATCTGGCTTACGGCGCTCTAAATTCGGCGGGCGGAGATTGGAGTACACCGTTTAATTTCGGAGATAAGATCGATTACAAAAAAGAAAGTTTAAAGCCGGCTGATATTCTGCAATTCACTAATGTGAAATTTATTTTTCCTAACCGCAGCATGAGTTTTCCAAAACACACAGCTATTGTTTCTAAAGCAAGCGGTACAAAAATTTTAGTGTATCATCAAAATTTTAATAATAAACGTTTTGTAGATACTTTGACAATTGATCTTGAAAATATTAAGAATGGGAAAATTGATGCTTACAGGCCAAAAGGAAAACAGGCGCCGATGTGAGTGTATTTCATCCTAAAGATTTTTGTAAATAGTCCTGAGACGAAAGTCATGGTGAGCTTGCCGAACCATAAGATACTTCTTAAGTCAAAAGCCCCTGAGCTTGACGAAGGGGCTTCGAACGAGCGCTTCGTCAAGCTCAGCGCTTAATCCTTTTTATCAGCATCATGGTTCGGCAAGCTCACCATGACAACCGTTTTAAAAAATTTCCGATTAAATAACGTGACTTAACTTCATCATGTTAGTACGTCCTTTTTCTTTCATTGGCATACTTGCAATGTTGATCACAAGATCATCAGCTTTTACCAACTCTCTCGATTTTACGAATTGAATAAGATCAGAAATTGTTTGATCAGTGCTTTCGTATTTATCATAATAAAACCCTTGCACGCCCCACACTAAACTTAAAGTGGTGAGCAAAGATAAATTATCAGTAAAAATAAAAACGTTTGCTTTTGGGCGGTGACTCGCTAATTTAAATGCAGTGTAACCACTATTGGTCATGCTTATGATCGCGTGTACACCTGAGTGGTGGGCGAGCTGACAAGCATTAAAACAAATACTATCAGTTATGTATGTAATAGTTTTGATTGACGGTGCGTGTTCGCGGTAATAAATAATTTCGGTTGATTTCTCAACCTCAGTAATTATTCTCCGCATCATCTCAATAACTTTAACAGGATATTTTCCGACTGAAGTTTCAGCGCTCAACATAACAGCATCTGCTCCATCCATAACTGCATTCGCCACATCATTAACTTCAGCGCGTGTTGGCGTGTAGCTTGTGATCATGCTCTCCATCATTTGTGTAGCGATGATAACAGGCTTAGAAGCCTCGATACACTTTTGCACCATCATTTTCTGAAGCATGGGAACTTGTTCCATTGGTAATTCAACACCAAGATCACCGCGCGCAACCATTAAGCCATCGGTAACATCAATGATATTATCAATTTCTTTTATCGCTTCCGGTTTTTCAATTTTTGCAATAACTCTTGCGCGCTTTCCTTTTTTGAAAATGATTTCTTTTAGATCGACAATGTCTGTAACAGAACGTACAAAAGATAAACCGATCCAATCAAAGTCATTCTCTAAAGCAAAATCTAAGTCTTTAAGATCTTTTGGCGTTAAACATGGTAATGAAATTTTTGTATTCGGAAGATTAACACCTTTTTTCGACGACAAATTGCCGCCAACCAAGATCGTACATTTTACTTCATCAACACCATTAGTCGAATTTACTTTTAAATGCAATTTGCCATCATCGATCAAAACAGTTTCGCCTGCTTTTACATCGCGCGGAAATTGCGGATAGGTAATGTAAATTTTATTTTCGTCGCCCTCGCATTCTTTAGTCGTAATAACTATTTCTTTCCCTTCAACCAAGGCAACCTTATTATCTTTAACCATTCCGATCCTTAATTTCGGTCCTTGCAGGTCGGCTAGTATTCCAACGTGGTAACTTAATTTTTTATTAAGTGTACGGATATTTTTTACGGTCGCCTCTACCGCCGAATAATCACCATGCGAAAAATTAATGCGGCAAATATCAAGTCCTTCGAGGAACATTTGTTCCAAAACAGCAATATCAGCTGTTGCCGGACCCATGGTCGCAACAATTTTAGTCTTATTAAATTCTGAGCTCATATATTGAAGACTAAATTAATAAAAGATTGCGACAAAAAATTAACTTTGCATATTAATTAATTATTATGCCCTCGAAACAGGAGAAATTTATTGATTTTGATAGCTTCAAGAACTGTTTTACACTGTATTTTGAGAATATAAGCGAAGGTTTCCCTATGAAGGGGAAATGGCATACCGACTACTTTAAAAATGAAAATTCTATTGTTTTAGAATTAGGTTGCGGAAAAGGGGAATACAGTGTTGGTCTTGCTAAAAATAATCCAAATAAAAATTACATTGGCGTTGACATAAAAGGAAACCGCATTTGGACAGGCGCCAAAGAAGCCATTGATGCCAATTTAAACAATGTTGGTTTTTTACGTACGCGAATTGATTTTATTGAACATTGTTTTAGTGAAAATGAAGTGAGTGAGATCTGGATCACTTTCCCCGATCCTCAACCACAAAAAACAAGAGCAAGGAAACGTTTAACACATATGATGTTCATTAAACGCTATCAGAAATTTTTAAAAAAAGGAGGCTTAGTACATTTAAAAACAGATAGCACCAGTTTTTACGAATATACTTTAGAGGTTATTAAAGAAAATAATTTTACCTTGTTGTTTAGTACGGATGATCTTTATGTTAATTGTCCGGAAGGAAGAGAAGAATTAATAAACATAAAAACGCATTACGAAAAATTGTTTACCGATAAAGGCGAAAAAATAAAATATTGTTGTTTCAAAATAAATTAACATGACCAAACTAAAAAAATTACCTCACAAAAAACATTATTTCAATGCGATCTTAAAAAGCTCACTGTTTGCTTTAATTATACTTACTGTTTCGATGGCCATTGGAACCTGGGGCTATTGTTACTTTTATAATTTAGGTTTGGTTGACGGAATGTTAAACGCCAGCATGATCTTGACCGGCATGGGTCCGATTGACGCAGCAACAAATAACGGCGGAAAATTATTTGCAACCTTTTATGCATTATACAGCGGCGTTGCTTTTTTAACCAGCGTCGCGGTTATTTTT
>JANYCL010000165.1 GCA_025360355.1 Sphingobacteriaceae bacterium | reverse complement strand
TCAGCAATTAAAGGTCTTGTTGTAACTTAGCTGTTCGCAAAATGGCTAAGTCAGGAGATAAAGAAACCCCTTTAATGAAACAATACAATGGTATTAAGGTTAAATATCCTGATGCTATTTTATTATTCCGTGTTGGTGATTTTTATGAAACTTTTGGTGAAGATGCTGTAAAAGCTTCAAAAGTTTTAGGGATTGTTTTAACCAAGCGTGCAAACGGTTCGGGAACATATATTGAACTCGCCGGTTTTCCTCATCACTCCTTAGATTCGTATTTACCTAAATTAGTTCGTGCAGGTTACCGCGTTGCTATTTGCGATCAGTTAGAAGATCCTAAACTCACTAAAACAATTGTGAAGCGCGGTATCACGGAATTAGTAACTCCGGGAGTAAGTTTTAATGATAAAGTTTTAGATCATCAAAAAAATAATTTTTTAGCAAGTTTATTTATAGATGGTGACAAAGCAGGCGTTGCATTTTTAGATATTTCCACCGGCGAATTTTTAGTAGGGCAGGGTAGTGTTATTTATGTCGACAGATTAATTCAGAATTTTAAACCTAACGAAATTTTATTTGAGAAAAATAAACGGACTCAGGTAACAGATCTGATCGGCGACCGTTTTTATATTTTTGGTCTAGAGGATTGGGCTTTCACTTATGATCATGGTTACGAAAGTTTAATAAAACATTTTGAAACAACTTCGCTAAAAGGTTTTGGTATTGAAGGTTATGATCTGGCGATTACATCTTGTGGTGCACTGTTACATTATTTAAATGATACCAAACATGATAAATTAAAACACATTGCAAAAGTAAGTAGGCTAGATGAAGAGCAATATGTTTGGTTAGATAAATTTACGATCCGCAACTTAGAATTATTTAATTCGAATAACGACAACGGCAAAAGTTTAATTGATGTAATTGATAAAACAATTACACCAATGGGTTCGCGTTTACTAAAGCGTTGGTTGGCTTTACCATTAAAATCAATTGAAGCTATTAACGAGCGTTTAGAGGCCGTGAACTTTTTTGTGAATGGAGTTGAATTAAAAGATAAGATCAATTTACTTCTAAAAGAGGTTGGTGATCTGGAACGTTTAATTTCGAAAGTCGCAGCTGCACGTGTAAATCCGCGGGAATTGGTTCAATTAAAAAGATCCTTGAATGTAATAGAAGAATTAAAAGCATTGATAATTAATGTTGAACCAATTCCTCTTAAAAAAATTGCAGATCAATTAAACGCTTGTGCTGTTATAAAAGAACGTTTGCACAACGAAATAAACGAAGAAGCTCCCGTAAATATTTTAAAAGGAGATGTGATCCAAAAAGGTGTTAATGCAGAGTTAGATGAATTAAGAAGCATTGCTTATTCGGGTAAAGAATATTTATTACAGATCCAGCAGCGCGAAAGTGAAAGAACAGGCATTCCATCTTTAAAAGTATCCTACAATAATGTTTTTGGTTATTATTTAGAGGTGACCAATTCTCATAAAGATAAAGTGCCGCAAGAATGGATCCGCAAACAAACATTAACCAATGCTGAACGTTACATAACCCCTGAATTAAAAAATTACGAAGAAAAAATTTTAGGAGCAGAAGAAAAAATTCTTATTATCGAACAGCAATTATTCGCTAATATTATCCACGATGTTGCTGATTACATAACGCCAATTCAACTAAACGCAAACTTAGTTGCAAAACTCGATGTGTTATGTTCATTCGCAACATTAGCAATTGAAAATAATTATGTTATGCCGGAAATTAACGATTCGCATAGTTTAATTATTACAGAAGGCCGTCATCCTGTTATCGAAAAACAATTAGCGGTTGATAAAGAATATGTTTCCAATTCAGTTCATTTAGATAATGAGGAATGTCAGATCATGATGATCACCGGTCCGAACATGAGTGGTAAATCAGCTTTATTACGACAAACAGCATTAATAGTTTTATTAGCGCAGATCGGAAGTTTTGTTCCTGCAAAAAAAGCTGTGTTAGGCATTACGGATAAAATTTTCACAAGGGTTGGTGCAACGGATAATATTTCTTCAGGTGAATCTACGTTCATGGTGGAGATGAACGAAACAGCAAGTATCTTAAATAATATTACGGATAGAAGCTTGGTATTATTGGATGAGATCGGAAGGGGAACATCAACTTACGATGGTATTTCAATCGCGTGGGCTATTGCGGAGTATATGCATAATCAACCGATCAATCGTGCTAAAACATTATTTGCAACGCATTACCACGAGTTAAATGAAATGACAAATTATTTTCCGCGCATAAAAAACTTTAATGTCTCGGTAAAAGAATTAAACAATAAAATTATTTTCCTCCGCAAATTAGCGGAAGGCGGCAGTGAACACAGTTTTGGTATACACGTGGCGCGTATGGCCGGCATGCCCAAAGAAGTTATTTCAAGAGCAAATGTGATCCTTAAAAAATTAGAGCATGAGCACGAAATAGAATTAACACCGGATGGGGTAACGGGCAACAATAGGAATGGGATAAAAAGTGCGATAGATGATGATGTGCAATTAAGTTTTTTCCAGCTAAACGACCCTGTTTTAGAACAAATAAAAGAGGATATCCTTAAAACCGACATCAATACACTTACCCCTGTTGAGGCACTTTTGAAGCTAAACGAGATAAAACATCTGGTTGGAGGCCTAAAAAAAAGTCCTAAAATTTGAGTAATTTTAAAAAAACCTATACATTTGCACCCCCTGTGCAGATAGGCTCTTTTTAGTCGAAAAACACAGAAAAGCGAAAGTAGCTCATCCCGATAGCTATCGGGAGGTAGAGCGTAACCAAAATATTGAAACTAATAATTTCAATAAAAGCGAAAGTAGCTCAGTTGGTAGAGCGTAACCTTGCCAAGGTTAAGGTCGCGGGTTCGAGACCCGTCTTTCGCTCAAAAGTGGCCCTTTTTTGGGCTGTTTTTTTTCCACGCCTGGGTG
>JANYCL010000224.1 GCA_025360355.1 Sphingobacteriaceae bacterium | reverse complement strand
GCTGGTTAAATTGTCTTCAGTTTTAGTGACAATTATTCCGAACAATAAAGTATCCTGCTTTGCAACAGTTGTGTCTCTAAAAGCATAGCCGGCCGTCTTTTTAAAAGCCATATCCGGCGGAACTCTGGGATCTGTGCTAGCCGCAGTTGTTTTCTTTTTGCAACTCATGCCAATGAGTACAAAGGCGATCAACAGAATTGAGATTGTTTTTTTCATGATCTATATATTAAATTATAATTTTAAAATTGAGCGAAACATTTCTTCCAATATTATAAATACCATAATATTTAAAGCGGGATAGGTGATCGTAGTAAGTTCTATTTAAAAGATTATTACCTGAAGCTGAAATTTGAATTAAACTTTTTGAATTTTTAATAGTGATCGAAGCAGATGCGTTTACTAAATAGTAATCCGGTGTTGATGTTTCAAAATCGCCGGGCCTATCTTGCATAAATACATAAGTAAAACCGGGTTTAACCGAAAACTCACTTATCTTTTTCGAATTCTTAAAACTAAATTTAAGATCTGAATTTAATTTTGGTGCCGGAATGAATGGAAGATAATTTCCGTTATCTAATTGTCCGTAAATATAGGAGTAGCTTGTGATCCAGTTTAAGCACTTAATTTTTTTAGGATGTATGTCCGATAAAAGTTCAATACCTTTAATGGTTGCGTTTTGCTGCAAATAATTAAAAATTTGGAAACCTAGATATTCTTTGTCGGAAGGGGCTAAATAAATATAATTTAGAAAGCGGTTATAGTAACCGGATGCAGATAAATTTATGAAGGAGGATTTGTATAATAAGGTAAGATCGCCGCAAATATTCTGCTCAATTTTCATATCAATATTTCCAATTTCAAAACGGTAAGTACCTTCATGCAAACCGTTAGAAGATAATTCAGCGAGATTACCCGAACGATAGCCCGTGGAAAAATTTGTTTTAATATTAAAATGTTCTGCATCAAACCAGCTTAAACCTAAAGAACCATTTATTGCATTGTAAGTTCTGTTAAATGGCGTTATCTTAAATCCCGGTCCTGTTGGATCAGTATTTATGGTTCCTGTCGTAAATGTTTCTACGCTTCTGTAATCATATCTTAATCCGCCTTCTGCGACAAGATGTTTTAAATTAGCTTTTATATAAGTGAAAGCGGAACCTTCCATAACTTTCGCATCCGGAATAATAGTTCTTGCACCAAGATTAGTGTTGGTTTGATAAAAATCTTGCGTCCCAATATTAAATTCAATTTTTTCTTTGATCAATTTTGTCCAAACAATATTTGTGATGTAAGAATTTAAAAGCATATTCAAACTGATCTTATTTCCGCCTTCCTGTTCTTGTCTGTTATTATTTTGCATTCCAAGATTTACTTTTAGTTTAGATCTGTTCAGGAAAAAAGTATTTTGTGAGCTGAAAACATTTAAATAAACGGTGTGATGCGGTCTGTCGAAACTTCTGCTGCTTCTGCCATCAGGCGCGTCTTTCAATTGCACCGTATCCATTAAAAAACCAAAATTGCTTTTTGTGAACATGTAATTATTCTGACTGATCCACCGTTTGAAATTAAAACCAAATCCTGCTTTAGCGTAATAGCCACCGAAACGTGAATTTAAAACGCGTTTATTATTTCCATCGGAATAATCAGCATGACTATCTTCTCCGAAACGCAAGCGCCAATTTATTTTTGTGCCGGCGCCTTTGACACCGACGTCAGTTCCATTTCCTAATGTATTAGAAAAGAAACGTGTTGAAAAATCTGCTTTCACCGTTTTAACGGGCGCACTTTTTTCTTCAATTATATTTATGACGCCGCCCATTGCTTCAGAGCCATATAAAAGTGATGCTGCGCCTTTAATAATTTCTACTCTGTCGATACCAACATCTGATAAACCTAAACCGTGTTCATCCTGCCATTGTTGATTATCGAAACGCAAACCATATAGAACAGTTTGAATACGATTACCAAATAACCCGCGTATAACGGGTTTCGAAATTCCAGAACCAGTTGTGAGCTGACTAACTCCGGGAATTTTAGCAATACCATCGCTTAAATTCATGGCACCGGTAGTGCGCATCTCAATGGCATCAATTTGCGAAATGGTATTTGCTGTTTTATCTGTCGCTACATTATTTGTACCGTAAACAACTACTTCCGGAAATTGCAAAAAACTTTGTTTAAGCGAAATATCTTTTTCTACAACGGAATCATTCAGGCTCACAGAGTAAACGCGTGTTTGATATCCGAGTAGTTTATACATAATTGTGAATTGTCCTTTCGGTAAATTTTTTAATTGATAAAAACCTTCTTCATTACTTTGTGCTACTATGTTTAATTCAGCTATTGATATAAGTACTTTATTAATTTTTGTTTCGCTGCTGTCTGATCTTATAATTCCTTTAAAAGTTACTTGTGCATATCCCGATATCGAAATACAGAAGAATATATACAGTAGTGCTTTTTTCATTTAAAATTGGCATAGGCTTTATAACCTTTGCTAATTAATTTAATTCAATATTTTTTGGAATTATAAAACATGACGTTGTTATATAAACAACATCTTACCAAGTAAGAAAAATAAATGGTAATTTACTCTAGAAAAGAATGTTGGGCGGTGGTGTTTCCTGAGAAAGGAAAACCGTAATGATATCTGAAATATATTCAGCGTATGTATTAGTTTGGAAAATATTTAAAGCTGTAATTGCTAAAGGCGTGTCCTGAAAAAACTTAAGCGATAAAAAATCTTTTATAAGATCCTGTTTTCCGGGAATTGTATTATTGAAGATAGATCCTGCCAGTTCAGTATATTTATCTATCAAAGCTTTTTCATCATTATCATTAACAACAAATAACGAAACTGTTTTTCCGGTGTTTTTAATGGAAACAATATCGTAAATCAAGCCATTGAAAACAATTTCTTTATTATTATCGAGCCATTTTATGTTTTTTGAATTCGAGAATAATTCAAATGGAGAGATCTCAATTTTTTCGGTTTGATCTAAATTTTTAAGAATAAATGACCTGAACTGATCTTGGTGACCTGACTGTGCAATTTTGAAAATAAAAAAATGACCGGTAATAAAAACGGCTAAAAATAAACCAATAACTATGACGCCTGCTTTTTTCAAAATTGTTAATGTATCCAAAAATAGCAAATTTTTCGTAATAAATCACCTAAAACCAGCAGCTTTATGCCCAAATAATTAAGAATTAAACAATAAGTATTACCTTTGACGCGCTATGCAAATTGAAGTCCTTAAATCTAAACTACA